>CAYZUF010000227.1:0-1514 GCA_964481645.1 uncultured Thermotogae bacterium | reverse complement strand
TGGGGTCGAACTGGTAACTATCGGGATTTACGATCAACTTCATTTTGCCGTCATTCGTCCTGATCAATGGTTGGTTTCCAAGTACAGCAACAAGAGTGCCCCGAACCGGGTCATCTCGGTTTTCCGACTCCGTCACGATTAATTTCGATCCGACGAGCTCCGCCAGCAATTTTCTCTCTGAGTCGAGGACTGATGTTATTTTCGATTTCCTCAAAACCCCTTCCGGACTGGTAACGAAAAGAGTTTCCGGCACAGCCGCGGAAGTGATTGATCTGGTGATACGGTTCGTCCCCTGTTGCAAATCAACTTGCTCTCCGGTCACGAGGAGTGAGGGGCCATTTTGATAAACCGTGAGGATCGACCGCTCGCTGGCGTGGCCCAGAGAACCCGCCACAAAGGCCAACATAATAAATAAGAGAATCAGGACAAAATAAGCCGATAGACGTTTCTTAAGATACATTTTACCGCCCCCATGATAAGCATCTAGCATATGTTAGCTCATTCAGGGAGAGCGATCAAAATCTTAACAGCCGGTTTTCCCGGCGGTCGTAATTGCAAGAGGGATTTGCCTTTACTATCATAGGTTTGTATATTTCGTAGTTATTCGGGCTTTGATAATATTGTAAATTCAAGCTGAGGGGGGATCTGGATGGAAGACCACAAATACGAGGATTACGTACCGGAAGCAATAAGTTCTTTCGTTCCCGATTATATAGAAAGAGGCAAAAAGGGGGTAGTGTACGACAGTAGCGGGGACGAGTACATCGATTTTAGCGGTGGCTGGGGTTGTCTGGCCGTCGGTTATAGCCATCCAAAGGTTGTGAACGCCGTAAAAAAACAGGCCGAAAAGTTTTTCCACACCGATTTTAGCGCGGTCCCGTACGAAAGTTACGTAAAGCTCGCTGCTCGCCTCTCCGAGCTGGCTCCGGGCAATTCCTCGAAGAAAGCCGCGTTCTTCAACAGCGGGGCCGAGGCGGTAGAGAACGCGATAAAATTCGCGAAAGCAGACACGGGAAGGAATTCCATAGTGGTTTTTGAAAACGCATTTCACGGAAGGACTTTGCTTACAATGACGATGACTCACAAGGCAAAACCATACAAATCGGGATTCGGTCCCTTTGCTCCCGACGTATATCGTTTGCCTTATCCAAACGAGTATCGGTCCGACCTGGAGATCGAAAAGCTCGAACTGAAGTTGAAAAACCTCGTTAACCCGGAAGATGTCGCGGCGATGGTAGTTGAACCCGTTGTCGGGGAGGGCGGCTTTCTGATTCCTCCTAAGAACTTCCTGCCCTATCTAAGGAACCTGACCGACAAATACGGAATTGATCTGGTTTTTGATGAAATTCAATCGGGGGTCGGTAGAACCGGTAAATTTTTCGCGGCAGAGCACTTCGGCGTTGAGCCCGACTTAACGACCGTAGCCAAGTCCCTGGCTGGAGGCATGCCCCTTTCCGGTGTAATCGGAAAAGAATCAATCATGGACGCCCCGGGGCCGGGTAGTATTGGAGGAA
>CAYZUF010000226.1:0-1514 GCA_964481645.1 uncultured Thermotogae bacterium | reverse complement strand
TTCCTCCAATACTACCCGGCCCCGGGGCGTCCATGATTGATTCTTTTCCGATTACGCCGGAAAGAGGCATGCCTCCGGCCAGCGACTTTGCTACGGTCGTCAGGTCGGGCTCCACTCCGAAGTGCTCTGCCGCGAAGAATTTACCGGTTCTACCGACTCCCGATTGAATTTCGTCAAAAACCAGATCAATTCCGTATTTCTCGGTCAGGTCCCTTAGATAGGGCAGGAAATTTTTCGGAGGGACGAGAAAGCCGCCTTCCCCGACGATGGGTTCAACTACCATTGCCGCGACCTCTTCCGGGTTAACGAGGTTCTTCAACTTCGGTTCGAGCTCTTCGATATCCAGGTCGGACCGATACTCGTTCGGATAAGGCAAACGATATACGTCGGGAGCAAAGGGGCCAAATCCCGATTTGTATGGATTCGCCTTATGAGTCATCGTCATCGTAAGCAAAGTCCTGCCGTGAAATGCGTTCTCGAAAACCACTATGGAATTCCTTCCCGTATCGGCTTTCGCGAATTTTATCGCGTTCTCTACTGCCTCGGCCCCGCTGTTGAAAAACGCGGCTTTCTTCGAGGTATTGCCCGGAGCCAGCTCGGAGAGTCGAGCCGCTAGCTCTACGTAGCTTTCGTACGGAATCGCGCTAAAATCAGTGTGGAAAAACTTTTCGGCCTGTTTTTTTACGGCGTTCACGACCTCTGGGTGGCTATAACCGACGGCCAGACAACCCCAGCCACCGCTAAAATCAATGTACTCTTCTCCGCTCCTGTCGTACACTACCCCCTTTTTACCTCTTTCTATAAAATCGGGAACAAAAGAGCTTATCGGTTCCGGTACGTAATCCTCGTATTTCTGATCTTTCATCCAGATCCCCCCTCAGCTTGAATTTACACTTTTATCATAGTCCGAATAACTGCGAAATATACAAACCTATGATAGTAAAGGCAAATCCCTCTTGCAATTACGGCCGCCGGGAAAACCGGCTGTAAAGATTTTGATCGCTCTCCCTGAATGAGCTAACATATGCTAGATGCTTACCATGGGGGCGGTAAAATGTATTCCAAGAAATGTCTATCGGCTTATTTTGTCCTGATTCTTTCATTTATCATGTTGACTTTTTTGGCGGGTTATCCGGGCCACGCCAGCGAGCGGTCAATCCTGACCGTTTATCAAAATGGCCCTTCACTCCTCGTGACCGGAGAGCAAGTTGATTTGCATCAGGGGGCGAACCGTATCACCAGATCGATAACTTCCGCGGCTGTGCCGGAAACGCTTTTCGTTACAAGTTCGAAAGGGGACTTGAGAAAATCGAAAATAACCTCATACATCGACTCAGAGGGAAAATTGCTGACGGAGCTCGTCGGATCGAAATTGATCGTGACGGGGTCGGAAAACACAGATAGCCCGGTTCGGGGCACTCTTGTCGCTGTACTTGGAAACAAACCGTTGATCAGGACAAATGACGGCAAAATGAAGTTGATCGTAAATCCCGATAGTTACCAGTTCGACCCCA
>CAYZUF010000225.1:0-1563 GCA_964481645.1 uncultured Thermotogae bacterium | reverse complement strand
GACCCGACTTACTCTGGAAATTCTTTACCGTTTCCTTACTTCTTACCCCTTCGGTAACACAGGCCGAAAGACAGTGCGCACAGGACCATTCCGGAAACAGGTCGTTCATCTGCCCCCGTTTCTCGCAGCACTGGGCGAAATCGAACTGCAACTGGTCGTTCCAGAACCTATGGGTTTGGTTCTCTATTTCAGAAGAGTAGCCCCCTCCCGGTTCAGGGGTAGAATTGGTTTGAGCTCCGGAGGGGCAACGTTTCAGACACTTACCGCAGGAATGGTCCCCGGATAGATAATTACAATAGCGGTAATCGTTGAGGTCTGAATTCGGATCAGTAAAATCGAAAAGTCCGGTTAAGAATTTCCTCCAGGAATCGGTCGGATATACTACTCCACTTCTTCCGTCCTTTACAGGTTCGTCCGGGGCAAACACTACTATAGATCTAATCGGCCCAATAAACCTTTCGACGCCTCCGTCGCTTGGTTCGTCCCGAATGATCAATCGTGAAATCCCGAATTGACCAAGGCCCATTAATACAGCCAGGCTTTTTTGAGGAAAGTTTCCCCCTTTGCAGGGTCCGTGGGCTTCCCCCTGCCGGGTTTTAGGGATCGCTTGCGTGGAGAGTTCGTCTACTGTGCGGTTATCCATGGCCACCACGGCGTTGTCTTCGGAAACCAGGTCAATGGCTGCTCGGGAAGTGGCTTTATCAATCATCAGGTTCGTGTCTTCATACATTCTGGAAAAGAGATGAGAAGAGCCATTCTCACCAGTCTGTTCGTTATAATCTTTTAGTAATTTGGAGGAGAAGGGGAGCATTACTGATATTATAATAGCGCGGCCGTATCGGTCCTTGGCAGCCTCAAAGGAGTCCGGTGTCTGAAAGATAGTTTTCCTTCCGGTCTCGTCCGTGCTGTCCCTGCGCTTGTGGGCGTAGTAGGTCCAGATATCTTCCAACCCCGCCGGGTGTAATCCTATCCGGGCCGGATTCCTCAGACCTTCCCAGAGGTCGTATTCTAAGGGTACGTTACCTACCGCAAGTTTAATCTCGGGCTTTCCCCCTTCGTCGGTGCTATAGGTAATTTTGTCCCTGCTCCACTGGAAGTCAGGCTCTTTTTGTAGCTCACCTACCTTCCTCTTAAACAAATCCATCAAGTTACTTTCCGTTATCTTCATCCAGTAACCTCCTTTGAGGAGTCATTGAGTTAATTTAGCTAAAGGAAATACCGGCGATTGCCGCAGTGTTCGGGGCAACTGTCCCGAGAGCATTCCCGACATTCCTCCAGAGCTTCTATCCCCTGCTCGATTAGCTCGCGGCGCTCTTTTAATTCCCGAATTTGCTTACTAACTTCTGACAGTTGCTGTTTCAACACGTCCTGGCTATGGTCAAGCTGCTCTCCTTTGGATTTTTTGGTTTCTTCTCGAGACTGAAGAATTTCCTTAATTTCATCCAGGGTAAAACCGAGTTCCTTAAAGATCTTTATTATCTCCAGCTTGAATAGGTCGTTTTCCTCGTAAAGTCGAAACCCACCGGAGGAGCGCTTCTTCGGAGTTAGCAGACCCAGTTCTTC
>CAYZUF010000224.1:0-1614 GCA_964481645.1 uncultured Thermotogae bacterium | reverse complement strand
CGAAGAGCACCGCGATTCTGTCGCTGATCGAGGTTACCTCCGTCAGGTTTTCGGAGATCAATAATACCCCTACCCCCCGGGCTTTTTGCTCCAGCAATAATTGTCTGATTTGTTCGGCCGCGGCCACGTCGAGCCCATAGGTTGGGTGGGAAGCTACGATCAGTTTCGGATTAGAGGAGACCTCGCGCCCGAGAATTAATCGTTGGATGTTACCGCCGGAAAGCAGGTTTGCCGGCGACTCCGAGTCCGGAACTTTGATGTCGAAATCCTTTATAATTTTTCTCGCGCGTTCATCCACCAGGCCGTAGTTAATCAGTATTCCGTTTGAAAAGGGTTTTTTTCGGTAAGATTTCAGTATGATGTTGTCCTTGAGAGTTAAATCACCCACTATTCCCTGTTCAAGCCTGTCTTCCGGGATATGAGCGACTTCCCTGTCGGCTATTTCTCGCGGGGAGCTATCCGTGACGTCCTCGCCATTGATGAACACCCTGCCGGACGTGGGCTCCCTTAAACCTGTCAGGACTTCCGCCAGTTCCCGCTGGCCGTTCCCTGCAACGCCGGCTATACCGAGAATTTCGCCCTGGTGAACCGAAAAAGATAGATTGCTGATCGCTTCAACCCTTTTGTCGCTTTTGGCATTTAACCCTTTGACTTCCAAAATAGCTGGACCCCTTTCGTTAGAAGGTTTTTCTAAGTCGAAGAGTACTTCCCTCCCTACCATTTTACGAGACAACTCCGTCTTGCCGGTTGAATCCGTGTCGGCCGTATCCACGACTCTACCTTCCCGCAAAACCGTTACGACGTCGCTGATTTCCATGACCTCGTCCAGCTTGTGGGTAATAAAAATTATCGTCCGTCCTTCGGATTTCATATCTTCCAGTACGGCGAAGAGGTTTTCCGTTTCGCCCGGGGTGAGCACCGAGGTCGGCTCGTCCAGGATCAGTATCTTTGCTCCCCGGTAAAGTGCTCTCAATATCTCTACTCTCTGTTTCTCACCGGCCGATAGCTGCCAGACCTTCGCTTCCGGGTCGACTTCCAGACCGTACTGCTCTGCCAGTTCCAGAAGTTTCGTCTTGATATCTTGAGTTGGTCTAATCTGGCTTGCCGAGGGGAGTCCAAGAGCGATGTTTTCGGCTACGGTATGGTTTTCAACGAGCTTGAAGTGCTGGTGGACCATGCCGATGCCCAGTTCGATTGCCCTGGTTGGGGATTCGATTTGAAATTCTTCACCCCGGAGGTATATCGCCCCACCGTCCTGCTGGTAGAGGCCGTAGAGGATGTTCATCAGAGTGGTCTTTCCTGCCCCGTTTTCGCCGAGGAGCGAATGGATGGTCCCCTTGTTTACCTCAAATGAAACCCCGTCGTTGGCCACGACCCCGGGAAATCTTTTGAGGACAGAGTCAAATTGTATCAAAGGAGAATTTTTATTTGACATGATTTATTTAGATCAGTCTATTATAGTTACTTCCTAATTTCAAATTAGCCATATTTGTTTAAGACTGTTTTTTTCTTGCTTTGGACTCTTTCAAGACGCAAGGGCTTTGCGGAAATGTCCCGGCTTGGGTAAACTAGTAGAAATACCGCAAGGAATGATAAAGTGAATTTTTTACTCGC
>CAYZUF010000223.1:0-1659 GCA_964481645.1 uncultured Thermotogae bacterium | reverse complement strand
TTTATCGAAATTGTGACAGATTTGGGTGAAAGTGATACGATTTAAATCTTAACCATGCAGATAGAGGTAGTTGAATGAAGTTTGATCCTTTAACCCAACCTTATAGTTCTCGAAGAAACCTAATTTATTCGTCCCGGGGTATGGTGGCTACGTCCCAGCCTCTGGCAGCCCAGGCCGGACTCGCAATACTTAGACGAGGAGGCAATGCAATTGACGCGGCTGTAGCCACCGCCGCTAGCCTTACGGTTCTGGAGCCGACCTCTAACGGAATCGGAGGGGACGCGTTTGCCCAGATCTGGCACGGAGGAGAACTCTACGGGTTAAATTCCAGTGGCCCCGCCCCGCGGGGTATTTCTCGAAATGAATTAAACAGGAAGGGGTTGGACGAGATGCCCCGGTTTGGCTGGGAACCAGTGACGGTTCCCGGAGCACCGGCAGCCTGGGGCGAGCTTTCCTGCCGATTTGGAACGCTTTCCCTGGAAGAAACTCTTGCGCCTGCGATCGATTATGCCGAGAGGGGATATCCTCTTCAGCCCACACTGGGCAAATACTGGGGAAAGGCCTACGAAGTGTATTCTGACCTGGAGGGTGATGAGTTTCAGGGGTGGGAGGAGACTTTTGCACCGGAAGGTAGTCCACCGGGGATCGGAGAGGTCTGGCGTTCACCCGACCACGCTGAGACTTTGAAAAAGATCGCTCGAACCGAGTGTAAATCGTTTTACGAGGGAGAGATTGCCGAACGGATTGATGAATTTTCCCGAAATACTGGAGGATACATAAGGAAGAAGGACCTCGCCTCCTATTCTCCGAGCTGGGTTGAGCCGATGAAGGTCGACTATAACGGTTATCGAGTCTGGGAACTTCCCCCAAACGGTCAGGGATTGGTGGCGCTCATCGCTTTAAATATTCTGGACAAGGTTGATGACCGGCATTCTCCCGGAACCGAGTTCTATCATAACCAGATTGAAGCGATAAAGCTGGCTTTTTCCGATGGCAAGGAGTACATTACCGATCCTGACCATATGGGAGTTAGTCCTTCTGAGTTCCTTACGGACCGGTACGGGAAAAAAAGGAGAAAAAAGATCGGCCCCCGGGCAAAGGAATATTCTCCCGGTCAGCTGGGAGAAGAGGGGACCGTTTACCTGGCTGCGGCGGACGGAGAAGGTAATATGGTTTCATTTATCCAGAGCAACTACGCCGGATTTGGTTCCGGGGTTGTAGTCCCGGGAACCGGAATAGCGCTTCAAAACAGGGGTAACACTTTTTCTCTTAAAGAAGAAGATTACAATAGCCTGGAAGGGGGGAAGAGGACTTATCATACGATCATTCCCGGATTCCTTACTCGAGCGGGAGACCCGGTGGGACCGTTTGGAGTCATGGGTGGATACATGCAACCTCAGGGGCACCTACAGGTTTTGGTTAATCTCCTCGACAGAAACCTCAACCCTCAGGCCGCTCTGGATGCCCCGCGCTGGCGGTGGACAGCAGGAAATGCAGTGGAAGTCGAGCAAAACTTTCCAGAATACATAATTGGAGAATTGAAGCGTAAAGGGCACGATATTACCGTCGCCACTGAGAAAGGAGCGTTTGGCCGGGGCCAGATAATCTGGCGAGACGGGGGTGTCTTGATAGGAGCGACCGAGCCTCGAACGGACGGCC
>CAYZUF010000222.1:0-1692 GCA_964481645.1 uncultured Thermotogae bacterium | reverse complement strand
CTCAAACCACTCCTTAACTGGTAGATGATCGGCGTCAGTCTCGTCCACCAGAGCGTACCACCCGGAGGTATCGACGTAGACCAAATTACCCTCATTCTTCCTCGCCATAAAGCACCTCATCGTGATCTTTAGCTACTGATTTACCCTCTCCATGTCCCATTCCGATAACCTCAAAGATGGGATCTTCTTTTCTCTCCTCACCTTCTAACTGGAAGCTTTCATCAATTAATTCGCGAATGATTTGAGAGATGCTTTTTCCTTCTCGCTCTGCTAGGTCTTTAACCCTTTGATATTGTCTTTCTTCTAGACTTATGTTAGTCTGTTTCATCCTGATCCCTCCGGAAGCACTTGTTCATTACATATACAACCTTATTTGTTTTCTCAACGAAGGGAGAAATAAGTTGCTGAATCGGTAAGCCAGAAATTCGATCCAAATCCAGGGCATTGGTCCAGAGTAAACATGTAGGTCGATTCCCTGCGCCAGGAAGGGCCCGGCAGGTTCTGGCGAGCGGGGATGTAGCAGAAGTGTGAAAAGAACCCAAATTCGGATATCATATGTTTGAGGAGGAAATAAGGAAAAAGCTTTCGAGCAAGCTAAAAAGGTCATGAACTCGGACGAGTACCTGAGAATACCGACCAACTACGACAACCACAAGTGGGAAATAATGAAGGACTTCTGCTACACGGGCGAAGACGAGGATATCATGAACGACCTGCTGAACGCAATCCACGGGCGGGGAGCCTTTCGGATGTTCAAGGACAAGATCCACCACTACGACATCCGGGAAGGCTGGTTCGATTTCAGGGACCGGGAATTTGCAGAAATCGCCAAACGGTGGTGTGAGGCACAGGGTCTGGAATATCTCGAATTCGAAGAGAGCTGAACCGCCACAGGCCTTTGATAGCTCTCTACCTAACTTGAAAGAGGTTATCAGAAGTGTGGTTGAGGTTCCGGTGCCGCGCAGGCTCCGGAATGGCCAAAGTGAATACTTAGTTCATTAGGTGATTGTGATGCCCGGCGAAATATTTGACGAAGACGAGTTTGAAGACATCGAGTCTTTTGAAGAGCTGGAGGAAGCCGTCCAGCGGAAGGTAGATAAATACAACAGATCTCCCCAGGAGGAGCTGGGAGGGCTTTCGCCGGAACAGGTGAGAGAACTGCTCGACACGGACTGGCCCGGCCCGGATAGCCCGATGACTGTGCATGATAATTTGTCCGACTCCGAAGCCAACGACGTCCGTTTCGTTCATAACGCTCGGATTCTGCTGAAGACCGCGAGAGAAGAGGACGGACTGCCCGCCACCAACGCCGGTAACTTCAAACGGGTCGTGGTCTCCGATTTTCTGGAGCGGATGGAGTTTGACTCGGAACGAGTCGAAGACATTTATAAGATGAACAAGGTGATTAACGAGCAGAACGTTCCCCCGCTCCATATTCTGCGGGTCGTCCTGGAGGTGGGGGACTTTTTGGAAAAATCCGACGACTATTTTCAACCGACCTCCAAAGCAATTAGCCTGCTGAGACCGGGAAGGGCGGGTGGTTTCCTGAAGGAATTATTTCTCACCTACTTCAAAGATTTTAACATAGCCTACTTTTCCCGGGGCAAGGAATGGACGGAGATGCAGGACACGATAACTTATACCTTCTATCAGTTGAGTAAGTACGAGGAAGACTGGCACCCAAAAAGTGAA
>CAYZUF010000221.1:0-1737 GCA_964481645.1 uncultured Thermotogae bacterium | reverse complement strand
GAGACGCCCTGGAAGCGATAGATCTGCCCGTGGTGGAGGTCCATATTTCCGACATCAAACAGCGGGAAGATTTCCGAAAGAATTCCGTGGTGGAGCCAATCGCTATCGACCAGGTGGCCGGCTTGGGGCTGGAAGGTTACGAAGTCGGACTACGGAAGCTCGTAAAACACATAAGAGGTTGATTCACATGTCACTCGCGAAACGTACAGAACCACTGGGAAAGTCAAGTACTCAGGCGATAAACGATAGGGCTAATGAGTTAAAGAGAAAGGGGAGAGATTTAATTGACCTTGGTGCAGGGGACCCCAGATTCCGCGAACCGGACTCAGCCAGGTCTGCCGGCAAGGAGGCAATTAATTCTGGCTTTACCAATTACACCGAGGTTGGGGGAATACCCGAACTCCAGGACGGTATCAAAAAAAGGTACGAAAAGGTCTTCGGCGTTGATACCGGTAATATGGAAGCCATGGCGACCGTCGGGGCGAAAACCGCGCTGTTCGAAATAAGTCAACTGCTTTACGAGGAAGGAGACGAAGTAATCCTTCCCCGGCCCTACTGGGTGAGTTACCCTGCCCAGGTGAAACTGGCCGGAGCAGAGCCAGTTTTCGCCGAGGGTCGGCGTGAGAACCACTACGTTCCGACAACGGAAGAGATAGGAGAAAAGGTCAGCTCCCGCACCGTAGCAATCCTGATCAATAGCCCGGCAAATCCCTCCGGCGGCACTTACAGGGGAAGACAGGGGAAGGAACTAGTTAAACTGGCAGAAGCCAATGACCTGTTTCTCATCAGCGACGAGTGTTACGACGGGTTTGTCTACGAGCGCGATCGGTACTGGACTCTGGCATCCTCCGATTACGAAAAGGGTTTAGTCGTAGGCTCCACGTCGAAAAACTTCGCTATGACCGGATGGAGACTGGGTTATGTTCTGGGCAGAGACAACTATATAAGGGAGCTGGAAAAGATACAGAGTCACGTCACTTCAAACCCTCCATCGATCTCCCAGAAAGCCGCCGAAGCTGCATTTCGGAATGACTTGACGCTCTCCAGAAGCCTGCGGGATAAATTTGAAGAAAAACGTGACCTATTAGTTAACGAACTGTCAAAACTGCCGGGAGTGGAATGCCCGACGCCTCCGGGTAGTTTCTACGTATTTCCCAGGATTGAGAACTTACTAGAACAGTTAGGCAAGGAGAAAGACGAAGACGTTGAGTTCGCCCGGGCGCTTCTGGAAGAGGCCGGCGTGGTAACGGTACCCGGTAGTGCCTTTGGGAAGCCAGGCCACCTCAGAATGGCTTATCTACCTGAATTGGACAAGTTAAAAGAAGCAGTTGAGCGAATGGAAGGAGCGATAGAGGACTTGGTTTAGTTTTGCAGTTGTTCGCAGGTGTTTCTTTCTCCCCCCGGCGGGAGAAAGATAGAATGAGGGGGATTATCCTACCTTAAATCATCCAACTTTTCTTCAATTTTTCTTAAGACCCCTTTAATTTCGTTAAGCACCTGGTTATTCCAAAATCTCAGGACGGTAAATCCCTGATTACGCAGCCACTCATCTCTCTTTTCGTCTTTTTCGCTATCCAGGTGCTGGCCACCGTCTACTTCCACAACCAAATCCCTCTCGAAGGTAACAAAATCTACTATGTAATCCCCGAGTGGTTGCTGTCGCCTAAACTTGACACCGTTTAATTTGTTTGCCCGCAATTGATTCCAGAGTTTTTTCTCAGCTTCTGTCTGGCGTTT
>CAYZUF010000220.1:0-1775 GCA_964481645.1 uncultured Thermotogae bacterium | reverse complement strand
CTTCAGCGCCTTCCCAGGTCAACCGACGTGATATTATCAGGCCGATATCTCCCGATCCAAGTACAAAAACACGCTTTCCCGGAAGAAACCCTCTTTTGTTTATAAACTCCTGGGCAGTTCCGGCAGGCATTATTCCCGAAGGTCTATCCCCGGGTATCCTTATTTCTCCTCTGGATTTTTCTCTAGCCCCGGTCGCCAGGACGACCGCACCGGCGTCAACTTCCACCAGGCCCTCCGGAGTTAACAGGAGGATAGACTTACTCGATTCCAGGGAAAGAACGTAACTATTTAACCAAACGTCGACCGAACTTTCTTCAATTTGACGAGTGAATCTTTCGGCGTACTCAGGACCGGTGAGCTCTTCCTCAAAAATCTCGACACCAAAGCCGTTATGTATGCACTGATTGAGGATCCCGCCTAGCTCGATATCTCGTTCGACAATCATTACTTCGGCTCCTTCTTCCGCGCTCCGAATAGCTGCAGCCATACCTGCCGGGCCGCCACCAATAACTACGATATCTTTTTTTATCTTCCGAGAGTTCAAATTCATGCCTCACTGCCCGTTTTCGTTTCCTCAGCAAGTATATAGGAATTATCCCCTTTCTTCGTCACTTCCGCCGGGGAAATTCCTAATCTATCCCCCAGCATCTCCACCAGCCGGGGAGTACAGAATCCTCCCTGACAGCTCCCCATTCTCGCCCTCGTCCTGAACTTGATTCCGTCCAGCGTAGTCGCTCCGCGGTCTATTGCTTCCTCAACTTCCGCCCTGGTAATCTCTTCACACCGGCAGACTATCTCCCTGGCCGCATCTCGGTCTTTGGTATACTCAGCTATCTCCTCGGGGGCTAACTCGGAAAACCGGGGAATCGGTTGCCTGTTCGGGTCGAATTCGGGGTCCGGTGCCAGTTTCAGACCCTTCTCCTCCAGCATGTCTACTACGTAATCAGAAATCGCCGGAGCGGCTGTAAGACCGGGGGATTGGATCCCTCCGACATTTAAGAAATTTTTAACAGTATCCGACTCCCCAATAACGAAATCGTCGGTGTCCGCTTTAGCTCGTAACCCGGCAAAATTCGTAACGATTTTACCGGTATCTATTCCGGGGAAAAGGTCGAGAGCCCCCTGAAACACCTCATCCAACCCCTCATGCGTGGTCGCTAGCGAGGGTTCTTCCAGAGGCTGGTGATTTGGACCAAAAATTATACTCCCCTCCGCGGCCGGGGTAACCAGAATGCCCTTGCTTTCTTCGGTAGGAAGAGGGAAATTTATCTTGTTTACGTAACCCCGCAACTCGCTGTCCAGAAGATGGTATTCTCCACGAGCCGGAGAAATTGAAAAACTGTTATCCCCAACCATGCTGGCAACCTTTCCGGAGAAGAGGCCCGCAGCATTTACAACGTACTTTCCTTTCAGCCTTTTGTCGGGTGCTTTAACCGTAAACCCGGGGCCACCTTCGGAGCCTTCTAATACATCTATCCCTTCAACCGGAGAGTCAAAGTAGAAGTCAACGCCGTTTTTTCGGCTGTTTTCGTAAAGTGCAATAGTTAGCTTGTAAGGAGCAACAACTCCGGCTGTTGGGGCGTGAAGGACAGCCTTTACACTATCGGAGATGTTTGGCTCCAGTTTCCTAATTCGATCCGGGTCCTCGATTACCTCCAGTTGATCTACTCCGTTTTCTCTACCCTGCTCTTTTAGCTTCTGGAGCTCACTTAGCTGAGACCTGTCTTTTGTAGAAACAAATGATCCAATCCGTTTAAACGGTACGGAAAGAGGCT
>CAYZUF010000219.1:0-1777 GCA_964481645.1 uncultured Thermotogae bacterium | reverse complement strand
TGGTCTTTGTCCAGCAGTCAATCGAGGACTCTTCCCTTAAGAACTGCTGGTTATTGTTTGAGTGTATCCCTCTTATCCAGGATGTGACCAGGATCTGGGCTCGATTGACTGCTGGGTCTTGTTTTGTAAAAGGCCAAAATATTCAGTTAAATTGGTTTTTCTACAAGCCCCGCACTTTGGTGCGGGGTTATTGACTAATTGAGGACGAGAAAGTTTCTCCTTATAATGATTTCGAACCGCTTCGAATAAATCCAGAGATCTATACTAGAGAAATAAGAGAGTCCTAAATTGTTTATCTGCTGTCTTAATCCTCAGGGTAACTTCGATCCCGACGATAGTTACTGGATGGAACACCCAGACTTCGGGGGCCAGCTGGTCTACGTCAAGGAAACCGCACTGGCCCTGGCGGAGCTCGGTCACAGGGTAGATATAGTCACCCGACGGATAAAGGATCCGGATTGGCCGGAGTTTTCCGAACGGATTGACCGGTATCCTGAATCGGACGAGGTCAGGATAGTGAGAATTCCCTGTGGTCCGGACGAGTTCCTACCCAAGGAGCAACTGTGGCCCCACCTGGGAACCGACTGGCTGGAGGGGATTACCGACTTCTACGGGTCAGGAGGAGAATTCCCGGACGTGGCGACCGCTCATTACGGGGACGGCGGGCTGGCAGGGGCTTTACTGAAAGAAGAAACCGGTATCAGGTATACCTTTACCGGGCATTCCCTTGGCGGCCAGAAGATGGACCGGTTTGATGCCTCCCGGGATAACCTGGAGGAGCTGGACGATCGGTTCAACTTCGCCCGGCGGATATTCGCGGAAAGAGTTGCCATGGACCACGCGAGCCGGGTGATAACCAGCACGAATCAAGAGAGGTATGACCAGTACGACCATCAGGTCTACAGCGGGGCAGTCTCAGTTGAAAACGACGATAAATTCTCCGTCATCCCCCCGGGAGTCAACCGGAAGGTCTTTACCGAGGAAGAAGGTGAAGAGGACGAGAGGATAATTCAACGGATCCAATCCGCCCTGGCCAGAGACCTGCCGTCCGGCAGACAGGGCCTGCCGCTGGTAATTTGTTCCAGCCGGCTCGACCGGAAGAAAAACCACCTTGGGCTGGTACGGGCTTTCGTCCGCTCGGAACGGCTGCGGGAATCGGCCAACCTGGCGATCGTAGTGCGGGGAGCCGACAATCCACTCAAGGAGCGGGATAGTTACAGGGGAGAAGCAAGGGAGATACTCGACGAGGTCGCTTCCACCCTTGGAGCACACGGTTTATGGAAGGCCGTAACGTCCTTTCCGCTCGAGAACCAAAAGGAACTAGCAGCAGCATACCGCTGGGGGAGGGAGGGAAGGTCGATATTTGCCCTGACCGCCCTCTATGAGCCGTTCGGTCTGGCCCCCCTGGAGGCAATGAGCTGTGGCCTTCCGGCCGTGGCGACCAACCAGGGAGGCCCGACGGAAAGCATGGTCGACTCCCGTACCGGCGAGGAATACGGGGTTCTGGTCGATCCCGAGGACCCGGAAGGGATAGCCCGCGGTTTACTCAGGTTACTGAGCTCGGAGGAGGAATGGCAAAAATTCAGCCGGGCCGGTAAGGAACGGGTCCTCTCCCGATATACCTGGGAAGAAACCGCCAGAAGCTACCTGGAAGTGTTGAAAGATATCAGGGACCACCCGCGCCAAAGCGACCATGAGTTATCTATACCGGACTACTTCAGGAACCCGGCGGCAGAGACGGACATCCGACTGGAGCGACTGGCAAAGCTGTACTTCG
>CAYZUF010000218.1:0-1839 GCA_964481645.1 uncultured Thermotogae bacterium | reverse complement strand
GTTCCTTCTTCTCGTGGTAGACTTCGTGAGCAGGCTTTCCAGAATAGTCCTCCCCGACGTCCGATTCTAACTCCAGCTCGTCGGCCAAAGTTTCCAGGTTTTCAGGATCTAACCAGAAGTAAACCTCTTCCGGCTCCTGCTCGGACCGATAGACGGTCAACTTTTCACCGTTTACCTTTACCGAGCTAACGGTTCCCGAATCAATCAATTTGCCACCTACCGATTCAAAGAAACTTTCCGCATTCGCGGGGCCGTAAACGGCGAAGTTTTCTCCTTTCGCGTTTCCGTCCTCCAGATCGTATACCTTGACCGGTCCTTCTACCTTTTTCATGTAATCCTGCCTGTCGAAGGTTATGTATCCGTCGGAGATCCCACGGAACCAGTCGAGCACTCTTCCCTTCCGTTCGGGCGAAGAAATTACGAGGTAACTCTCGCTGTCACCTTGGTCTTTCTTAACTATCTCTATTTCATCGAGCACGTCTCCGTTTTCGTCCAGCAGCAGGGCGCTCTTTCCGTTTCCGTCCTTCAGATCCAGTATCTCCCTGGTCGATATCTGATCCAGAAAAGCAGTCGGCCTGTGGCCGCTTACCTCTATAAGCGCAGAACATGGCCAGTCCGGGTCAACCGTGCCAACAGCTTCTTTCTCCTTCGCCGTCTCCTTCTCGCCGATTTTTCCGTTTACGGGATAGTATTCCGGATACTCTTCTTCTCCCTCGGGGTAAGGAGGAAAGTCCGCCAGAAGATTTGCCACCCTTTCCCGGGCTTCCATCAACAGGTCCATGTCGATTTTACCACGGGATAGCGGGGAGATCTGGCCAATATATTCGAATGACTTTATTCCGTGGAGGACGTCTGCGATGATATCAGCAATCTCATCCATCTCCGGCTCTTTCATCCCTCTCTGGGTAATCCAGGGGGTGCCCAGTCGAAGCCCGTGGGCCTCGGCGGCACTTTCGTCCCCGGGAATGGTATTCTTGTTGGAAACTATTCGGGCTTCGTCCAGTATTCTGGAAACGATCTCGCCCATCGGGGTAAAATCTAACTCTTGCTCCAGTTCCTTGAGGTTCACTACCATCAGGTGGGTGTCGGTACCGCCGTAGGCAAGAGTCAATCCTCTTTTCTGAAGCCCGTCGGCAAGGGCCTTTGCGTTATCAACCATCTGGTGCTGAAGATCCTGATAAGTCTTCGTCTGAGCTATCTCGAATGCCACGGCCATCGCGGCAAATTTGTTAGGATGTGGCCCACCCTGCGCACCGGGGAAGATCGCTTCGTCCAGTATTTCTGCCTTATCTGGGTCCGTAGTCAATACGACCGCACCCCTGGGGCCGGCAAGGGTCTTGTGGGTGGTATGCATTACCACGTCGGCCTTGCCAATCGGGCTCGGATAGGCACCAGCAATCGACATCCCGGCCACGTGGGCGATGTCCGCCAGCAGTACTGCCCCAACTTCCTCCGCGATCTCGCTGAATTTATCCCAGTCCGGAGCCCAGGAATAGGAGGTATAGCCGGTAATGATCATCTCCGGTTCGTGCTCCAGGGCTAAATCCCGTATCTGATCGTAGTCCAGTCGGCCGGTGTGGGGGTCGGTGGAGTAGGAGACTATGTTGTAGCGTTTGCCGGTCAGGTTGAACTCACTTCCGTGAGATAGGTGTCCTCCCTGATCCAGAGCAAGCCCCATCACCGTACCACCCGGCTCGACGAAACTATCGTAGACTGCTAGATTCGCCGGTGTTCCGGAAAGTGGTTGTACGTTGACGTAAATGTCCTCGGGCGGTACATCCTCGGTTGCGTGAGCCTGTTTGGCTCTAATACCGGCCAGGCTTTCCACCATGTCGACCA
>CAYZUF010000217.1:0-1843 GCA_964481645.1 uncultured Thermotogae bacterium | reverse complement strand
TACCGGGAGGTGGCGATGTCTAAAATTGTAGCATCAGCCGCAATTAGAGGGGCTCACAAGTACGTGTCCAGGGCTAAAAACATGTGGGAAGATTCCAAAGACAATTACGGGCCGGAGAGGGAAGTTTGTTTCCCGAACACAGGTTATTATCTTCCCTTAATCCTTGCATTAACTGGAGAGGAGGTGGAAACGATAGAAGATATTGGTGACCCACTGGGAAGGGCCGAAGAACTCCTTCCCCAAAAGCCCAGAGATGAAATGTGGACGCCCTATCTTGGAGATGCGCTTGACGCGGGAATATCCACGTTGATAGCCCAGGAGATTATAGAGGCGCTAAAACTGGTTAGGAACGAGGGGCCCGAGGAGCCCTGGCTGGGCTTTACCGACGATTCTACTTTACGTACTCAGGGGATTAAACTGGTGGATGGACGAATGCCCGGGTTTGCGGCGTGTGTTGGAGCAGCGCCCACCAACAAAGATGCCGTGAAACTTGCAAGAGAGCTTCAGTCAAAGAACATTCTCGTCTTCATGGCCTCCTCCACCAACGGAAGGAGCATGGCAGAACAGCTAGCTGAAGAAGGGGTGCAAATGGGCTGGGACACTTTCCTAGTACCGTATGGAAAATCGACCTCTGCAATAGTCCATGCCCTCAACTTTGCCTGCCGATCCGCACTGACATTTGGCGGTAAGGAGCCGGGGGGAATAGAAGAGGCAAGAGAGATACTCCTTTATAACAAAGAGACCGTTCACGCGTTTGTCCTGGCCCTGGGACGGGACGAAGGGGTTGATGAAGAACAGGTGATTACTGACGAGAAATACGCGGCGGCAGCCGGAGCCATTAATTTTGGATTTCCCACGATTTCCGACGTGGAGCTACCGGAAATCTTACCTCGAGGTATATGTAAATACGAGCACGTCGTCTCTTCCGTTCCCGGTGAAAAGCTAGTTAGCAAAGCCGTCGAGGTACGAGACTTAGATATCGAGGTCACGGAGGTCGACATCCCCGTGCCTTTTGGGGCCGGATTCGAGGGTGAGTCGGTCAGAAAGGAGGACATGTACGTCGAATTTGGCGGTAAATCGAGCACTGCGTTCGAACTGCTTCGCAATCGACCGATGGACGAAGTAGAAGACGAAGAAATTGAACTTATCGGTCCCGGTCTGGAAGAAGGCGTTGAAGAGGGCGGTTCACTTCCGCTGGGTATTCTGGTTGAAGTCGCCGGGCGAGAATTCAAGGAAGACTTCGAAACTATAGTCGAGCGGAGATTCCACGAGTTTATTAGCTGGGCGAGCGGAATCTTTCACATGGGGCAGAGGGCAATACCGTGGATCCGGATCAGCAAGGAAAGTTACGAAAAAGGTTTTCGACTGGAAGATTTTGGAACGATTCTAATTTCCAAAATCAAAGAAGACTTTTCGTCGGTGATCAACAAAGTCCAGGTTACTTTGATTACTGATGAGGAGGAACTTCAGGAGCCTCTTGAAAGGGCAAAAGAGATATATCACCAGAGGGACGAAAGGATTCTGGGAATGAAGGATTCGGACGTTGACACGTTCTATTCCTGTACTCTCTGTCAGACCTACGCTCCCGACCACGTCTGCATCGTGACTCCGGAGAGGTTGGGTTTGTGTGGCGCTTATACGTGGCTGGATTGTAAGGCGGGCCACGAGATGGATCCCCAGGGACCAAACCAGCCGGTGGAGAAAGGTGAAACCCTGGACGAGGAGTACGGTCAGTGGAAGGGAGTTAACGAATATCTGGCCCGGGAAACGGATGGAAACCTGAAGAAATTTAGCGCCTATTCGATGATTAAGGACCCGATGACCTCCTGTGGATGTTTCGAAT
>CAYZUF010000216.1:0-1872 GCA_964481645.1 uncultured Thermotogae bacterium | reverse complement strand
CCGGCGTCGTGGTGGATAGGAAGAACAGATATTTCGAGGCCTTCGGAGACTTCGAGGCCGGAGCGAGAAAGCTAGCGGAGTCCGGGATTGGGGTCTACGCGATATCGGGGAATCACGACTTCGACGTACTGCCCGAATTGATCTCAAACCTCTCCGGGGAAGGAATACAACAGCTCGGAGTGGGGGGAGAGTGGGAGTCCAGGTTGATAAGAAAGGGCGGAGACCCCGTCCTTCAGCTTGTCGGCTGGTCCTACCCCCAACAGCACGTCACGCGGAATCCTCTCAACTCATTGGACGTAAGCCTGGAGGAAGAAGTGCCCACGCTCGGACTCCTCCATGCCGACCTGGATAATCCAGATTCCCGCTACGCCCCTGTCTCCTCGGTCGATCTGGAACAGACTGCCTTCGACGGCTGGATCCTCGGGCACCTCCACCGACCACGGAAAAACGACTCCTCGAAGCCTTTTTACTTGATACCCGGGAACCCCCAGCCTCTGGATCGAACCGAATCCGGCATTCACGGCCCCTGGATAATAACCCTCCCGGAGAGCGGAGAAAAAGAGATAACCCAACACCCACTCTCTACGCTCCGTTACGAGACGATATCACTTGATCTGGGGGGAATCTCCGACCTGGAAGAGTTACCGGCTAAATTTTACCGGAGAGCCGAAGAAATCCAGGGGGAAGTGGACCATCCGTCTCTAGAACTACTCCTGGCCGTGTTGAGGCTGGAAGGCAGAACCACCCTTTACGAGGCATTCAGGAAGAAAGGGGCGGATCTACTCGACGAGCTGACCAGGAGGACGGGGGAAGTCAGAGTCGCCGTGGAAGAGATAAAACACGAGACCCGTCCAGAAATCGATCTCCGGGAAATCGCGGGAGGGGCGAATCCGGCCGGGGTGCTGGCCGATCAACTGCTGAAACTCGAAAACGGGCGGGAAGACGAGCTCTCCGAGGACCTGGTACGGGGGGCGATGAACTCCCTAAAGGAAGTCTACTATGCCAACGCTTATGAGGATCTCCGCTCGCGGGGAATCGTGGACCGACCCGATCGAGACGAGGCCCTCGAGCAGCTCAAGGAACAGGGATGGCTGCTTCTGGACGCCTTAGTCTCTCAGAAAGGGACCTGACGATGAGCAAGCAGTTAAACTTTCAGCGAATAGAAATAGTCAGGTTTCCCGGCTTCAACCGGTCCGAAGGCTTCTCCGTGGACGGGCTGAGTCCGGGGATAAACGTGATCTACGGCCCAAACGGGTCCGGCAAGACCACGATTAGTAAAGTCCTCCAGGCCATTTTGTGGCCTGGAATCTCCCCGCCGCAGTCCAACATACGCGGGAGCTTTACCATCGGCGACGACGACTGGTACGCGCAGGTGGAAGGACAACAAGCCGCGTACCAGAAAAACGCCCGCCAGGTGGACGATCTACCCGTCTCCTTCCCCCCTACAGACATGAAGGAACGCTATTATCTGGCCCTGCACGAATTGTTGCAGAAAAATACGCGGAATCGAAATTTCGCAGAAACCATCGTCCGGGAGTCTGCCGGTGGGTACGACCTTTCCGGGGCCGAAGCGGAGCTGGACTTCCGCAAACGTCCCGCAAATGCCGGCCGGTCCACCGATGAAGGGGTCGAACGTCAGCTGAAAAGGCTCAATAAGTTGAAACGAGAGGTGAGAGAACTCCACGAGGAACAGAGGAAACTCCCCCGGCTAAACGGAGAACTGCAGGCAGCGAAGGAAGCGGAGAGACGCCGGGATTACCTCCAGGAGCTGATATCGTATCGGGAAAAGCGGAATGAAGTCAAAAAGCGGGAGGCCAAACTTGAAGCTTTTCCCGGGGCCATGGAGGAAGTCACAGGAGACGAACTAGAAAA
>CAYZUF010000215.1:0-1878 GCA_964481645.1 uncultured Thermotogae bacterium | reverse complement strand
GGAGATGATCGAGGTGGCCAGGGAGAAGGCGAAAAAAGCGGATACCGAGGTGGATTTCCTCCAGGGAGACATGAGGGAGTTGTCTCTCGACCGGAAGTTCAACCTGGCCACCAGCTGGTTTGATAGCGTCAATTACTTGCTCACTGAGTCCGGCCTGCGAAAAACTCTTGCCAGCACCTACGCTTTACTGGAAGACGGAGGTTTTTTCGTCTTTGACGTAAACACTGTCTATGCGTTAAGTGTCCAGTGGCAGGAGGAGAGCTGCTATGTCAAGCGGGACGGTCCGGGAGTATTTGAAGTACACAGGACGAGTTACGACGAGGATGCCCGGGTCGCCACCTTGAGGGTAACCTTCTTTATCAAGGAGGGAAGTTGCTGGGAGAAGTACGAGGAGACTCACAGGGAGAGGGGTTACGAGCTGTCCCAAATTGTGAACGAGGCAGAGAAGGTGGGATTCACCACGGAAGCCATCTGGGACGACCTAGAGACCTTTACTTTTCCCGACGACGAATCGGGCAGGGTCTGGTTCGTATTACACAAAGGGTGATCTCAGTTTTCCTCCTTACGGCCGATAAACCTACTTGCAAAAAGATCCCTTTTTGATAAACTTAGAAAAATCAATATAACCCTAAAAGATGACAAATTTTAAAACAAAGATTTCGAGCAGGAGTGAGGAAGTCGACTCACAATTAATTTTCGCTCTGGATCTTTCCCTTCCCCTTTATTCCCTACCGGCTTCGGAGAGAGAAAGAAAACGCGAGGGACTCCACCGGCGGGCCCTCTCCACCCTGGAGGCAGTGCGGGGTCACGTTGCCGCGGTCAAAATAAATTATCCCCTGCTCCTCTCCCTCGGCCCGGACCTCACTTCCGATTTACTTGAGTCAGAGGACCTGGTAGGAATAGCGGACTTCAAGGTGGCGGACATAGATAACACCTCCCGGTGGATAGGGAAACAGGCAATGGAGATGGGATTTGACGCGGTAATTGCCCACTCCTTTGTCGGCTATGAGCAGGGCCTATCCGGCCTCTTCAAGGAAGTTCGATCCCACGAGGGTGGGGTAATCCTGGTTATCAATATGTCCCATCCGGGGAGCAAGGAGTTTATCACCCCAAAAGCGGAGAAGCTCGCCGAATTTGCCCGAGAGAGGGCTGCGGACGGCGTAATCGCCCCCGCGACCCGACCCGACGAGGTCCGCCAGGCCCGTTCCTGGGTCGGCCCGGACCTACTACTTCTTACTCCGGGCATCGGTGCTCAGGGCGGTAAGCCCGGGGACGCGATCAGGGCGGGTGCCGATTTCGAGATAGTGGGTCGGGCAATTTATCAGGCCGAGCATCCGGGTCAGTCGGCGAGAAAGATTAAAGATCAAATAAATAGAGTGGAGTAACGTGTCCAGTCGAAACTTGAACACGGTCGAACGGAGCAGGAAGTTGGCTCCGATCCTCTGGGAGACCGGCTGTTTGGATTTTGGTGAATTCACTCTTACCTCCGGGAAGAAGAGTCCTTACTACGTTGATCTGAGATTACTTCCCTCCTATCCGGAACTATTTTGCAGGGTAACGGATCTAGCGGCGGACCTGGTTAGGGCGGGGGAGATGGATTTCGAGGTAATCTCGGCGGTTCCCACGGGCGGCCTCCCGTTCGGTACCTTGCTTTCCCAAAAGCTCGGCTTTCCCCTTACCTACGCCCGCCAGGGAGGAAAGTCCCACGGGGAGGAGCGAACGGTGGAAGGAAGGATGGAACCGGGGGATAGAGCCCTGGTGGTAGACGACATCATCACCACCGGGGGAAGCATTATAGAAGCCGTTCGGTCCATCCGCTCCTGTGGCGGAGAAGTCGAGGACGTCCTGGTTCTCCTGGACCGAACCGAAGGAGGCGAG
>CAYZUF010000214.1:0-1887 GCA_964481645.1 uncultured Thermotogae bacterium | reverse complement strand
GTCACGGTTTCCCCGGAGGCGGTGTAGCCGTCTCCGAAGTCCCATTGGTAATAGTCGATGGATCCCTCGGGATCGGTCGAATCTGAGGCGTCAAAGGAAACCGTCAATGGCTCTTCTCCGCTGGTGGGATCGGCGGTAAAGCTGGCCGAGGGGAGCTGGTTGGAAGGAGGGAGGGAGAGAACCTTGCTCGTGGAGTCACTAGCGCCGTCTTCGTCGGTCACCGTCAGCCGGACGGTGAAGCTGCCCGAACGATCGTAAGTGTGAGTGTAAGTGATACCCGATCCCGTGTATCCGTCCCCGAGCACCCATTCGTAGCTCTCGATGGTGCCGTCGGGGTCGGAAGAGCCGGAGGCATCCAAATTGACGTGATAAGGTGGCGGGAAACTAGTGGCGGAAGTGGTGAAACTGGCCGTGGGCGGGTCGTTGGTGAAGGTTACGGTTACCGTCTTTTCGGCGGTATCCGTCTCGTCGTCGTTGTCGGTTACGGTCAGCCGGACAGTGTACTCCCCCTTGTCCTGATAGGTGTGGGAGACTTCCTGTCCGGTGCCGGTAGCTCCGTCGCCAAAATCCCACTGGTAGGACTCGATCGTCCCGTCCGGGTCTGAACCGGAGGCGTCGAAGTCCACGATCAGCGGGGCCTCGCCGCTCGCTGGGTCTGCCGAAAAGGTTGCCGAAGGACCCGCCGGGCCCCCAAGGAACCCGCCAGTCAATATATAGCCGAAGAAACCGAACCAGGGTATCCCGTCCGCGTTTGCCGAAAACGAAGGGACGATAATCAACGCCGTTACAACCAATAAAATCGGTATCAGAGACACTTTTCTCATCTTGACCCCCTTTTTACTTAAACCCGACTACCCATATTATCAACCAGCCCGCCCAACCCCCGATCCTGGATAACAGGGTGGTCTGCTGCACGGTATCTTTGTAACCTTGCTTAAATCCTTCCCTGTATTCCCGATTCCGGTTATCAATTCCCCGCAACCTGGAGGAGGGAACTTTCGACTCGGTAACCAGCGCGTGAACTACAGGTATAGGGCCCAACAGGGCACCCCAGAGTGCCTCGGTAAAAGGTTTAACGGACTCGACGTCCTGGTTGGCCGCCCGTTTACCGTCCTCGTAGCCTCTTTTGTAGATCGGATTCTGTGCCGGAACTAGTGGAGCAACGAAGGATATGCAGAGTGAAGTAACCAACAGAATGGAGACTATTCTTCCCATCTTACCGCCTCCTTGGAACGTCTATATTATAAATTACCCGGCGTAAATGGCAAACTAAACCCCGGAAAAGATGGAGGGGAAAAATATACAATCCCGATCAGGGGTGGGGGGTAAATACTGGAGTACCGGATACCAACTAAAACAGATTCTACATCGCTATTTAGAGGTGCGAGTCGAAGAAATCGACCACTTTTTCCTCGTACTCCCCGGGTTTTTCCTCGAAGCCAGCTACGTGCCCGACTCCCTCGGGAGTCCAGAGCCTCTTTTTGCCGGGCTTGTTTTGGTAGAGCAGTCTGGTATTTTTCGGATAGAGGACCTGGTCCGCATTACCGTGGATGAAAAGTGCGGGCTTCCGGAGAAAACCTATCCTGTAGATAATAAGGATCGACCTAAAAAAGCCTAGAGGAGCCTCGTCATTTTCCCAAATTAATTCCGGTCCGGTACATGTCATGTGGTAGGGGCCCCTTATCCACGATCAGCCAATTATTCGGCTTAAACCTACGGGCAGGCAAGCGGACCATAGCTGTCGTTCGCACCCCAGTGGTCGCAATGCCCGGCCATCCCAACCGAACAACTCGTAAAACCCGAACTCGTCCAGAGCTTTGAGGACCCGGCTCCCTCCGCTGAGCAGCCAGTCCTGCTCAAATTTCCTACCTCCTTGAGCGATAAAGT
>CAYZUF010000213.1:0-1926 GCA_964481645.1 uncultured Thermotogae bacterium | reverse complement strand
CAAAAGAGGTAGGCGAAGAGGTATCTTTGAGGCAAGAGGGGGAGGTAAGGTCCTACGATTTTAAGTTGACCCCTCTTGGCGAAGAAGGGGGGTATACGTCGGGCTGGCTAGCCCAGTTGTACGACGTGACCTCGCGGGTTCAGGTGGAGAAAGAGTTGAGGGAGGTCACCGTTGAAACCATGGAGGCCCTGGCCAGGACGGTTGAAGCCAAGGACGATTACACTAGAGACCACCTGGAAAGGGTGAAGAAGTACGCCCTCCAGCTCGCGGAAAGAATGGGAGTCCCCGAGGAGCGCAGGGAACAGCTGCGCTTTGCGGCCGTCCTACACGATATAGGCAAGGTCCGGGTTCCAGATGAGATCTTAAATAAACGGGAATCCCTCAGCGCGGAGGAATACGATCGCATGAAGGACCACGCAAAAGTAGGCAAAAACATAATAAGTCAGGTTAGTCACCTCAAACTGGCGGCGAAAATAGTCGCCCAGCACCACGAACAATACGACGGAAGCGGCTATCCGGGAGGACTTTCCGGTGATGAAATTATACTGGAAGCCCGGATTCTATCCGTGGTAGACGCTTATGACGCCATGACCTCCGACAGGCCCTATCAGGAAAAAATGAAACATAGCGAAGCTATCGCCGAACTGCGGGATAACTCGGGGACACAATTCGATCCAGAAGTAGCCGACGCGTTTATAGAGTTGCTGGGAGAAGAGAATGAGTCCCGAGAGGATTAGTCTCGCCTGGACCCGGTCAGTGAAAAAATAAACAGGGCGGGATTGGTAAAGACCAACCCGCCCTCTATTCGAACAACTGGCGCTACTCAGTTACTCCCCATTTCTCGGGGTCGAAATCGCTCAGATTTTCCGGATCGTAAACGCTGTCCGGTATATCCTGATCCGGTCGCTCCCTCTTTTCGTAGGTTACGGTGGTCGAGGCACCCGTATCTACGATGGTAGTAATCAGCTTTTCTGTCACGGTATTTCCTTCGAAGGTGGTCAGCTCTTTAACTTCCATCTCCTTTTTCAGTTCTCCGTCGTCGTTGAAGTTCTTCGAGCGAAGGAGAATCCAGTTGTCCTTGCCTACCCAGACAGTCTGCTCTGGAAACTGGGGGTCCTCCCCTTCTTTCTCCGTTAGCTTTAGCTTATAGGCGGGTACGGATTCTTCCCCGACTTCCACCGTTGTTTCTTCCAGGATCTCAGCCTCGTACTCTTCGCTCATGGTCCAGCTGCCTACTTCCTCGCGCGACAGGGTACTACCGGCAAAACTGCTCTCCTGTCCGGAGGCGGAAAGTTCCTTTGGCTTGCCACCAAGAGCAGGGAGGGATAGCCACATCTTCGTATCTCCCTCGGCCGTATCCCTGGTAAGTAAGATTGTTCCCCCGACATGTTCCGGCTTTAGATAGTAAATAAGCGTTCTGTTCGGTTCGCCAGGTTCCTTTCGAGCCAGGGCGCCAAACTTGTAACTATCCTCGGTTCCATCGGCGTTCACGTTTTCGAAGGTGAGGATGGACAGCATTTCCCCTTGAGCTACCATCTCGCTCTTCTGATCTACTTTTTTCAGAATTTCACTTCCGGAAAGCCCTCCAGCGGCAAAAACCACCAGGCTAAACGAAAAAATTAACCCAGCCAAGAGAAAAATTGATAGAATATGTAAATTCTTTTTTCGAAGTTTCATAACCTGTCACCTCTTATAGTTTTAATCTAGTTTTTCACTCCTCGAACGCGGACCAACTTCGTCTTCATCTTTCCAGTAATTTCGGTCGGAAGAGGAAAAGAACCGCGGGTATCACGGTAAACGTACTCACCATACTAACCACCATCGCCATCGCCAGGAGAAATCCGACAGTGGTAATGGAGCTAAATGTCGATAGTCCGATTACCGCGAAACCAAAGGCAAGTGCCATCGCGTTTGCAAAGATACCCT
>CAYZUF010000212.1:0-1946 GCA_964481645.1 uncultured Thermotogae bacterium | reverse complement strand
TTCGCCTTCGCCATCTCCCTGGGAGAGATGAGCGCGACCATCATGCTTGTTCGCCCCGGCCTAAAAACGATGCCCATCGCAATCTACGAGCTAATCGGGGCCCGGGAGTTCGGTACGGCCTCGGCAATGAGTATGATCTTGATCGTGGCCGTGGGCTTCGCTTTTTACGTTATCGACAGAGCTGGAGGTAGCTTCCGGAAGAAATAGGGGGTTCCGGTAGAAAATCGAAATGAACCGGAATAAAGAAACGAGGCAGGTTCCATACGTATGCCCCCGGTTTACTTAATTCTTTACCTCTTTGCAACTTTTTCTAAAAATATATAGAATTAAGGGGGTGATTTTCATTATGGGACTTTTTCAAGGCCTGTGGAAGGCCGAATCCGACATAAACGAGATGATCGAGGATCACGTCGACCTGGTCGATAGGACGCTGAAAAAGTTCAAGGAAGGCATGTGCCTCTGGGTGGAGGAAGGAGATCTGGATAGGGCCAACGAACTGGCCCTGGAAACCCACAATCTGGAAGGAAATGCCGACGATCTCCGCCGGAAGATAGAGATGAAATTAATCAACGGAGCCCTGCTCGCTCGTTCGAGGAGACCCCTGCTGGATATAGTAGAAAGGACCGACAAACTGGCTAACGCCGCGGAAGCCTCCATGGACTTCACCCTCCTGCAAAAAATAAACCCCCCTGAAGACCTGGCACCAATCATCAAGGAGATAGTGGACCTCTCGGTAAAAATCGTGGACGAGGTCAAACTGGGATTGAAGGCCCTCTTTGGCGGGGACGAAGACGTTCTCCAGTATACGGAAGCCATCGAACGGATTGAAGGGGAAATCGACGACCTGGAACGGGATTTCATCCAGGAACTCTTCGAGCTGGAGGAACTGGAGCTGGCGGAAAAGATCCTGTTAAGGGAGTACCTGGAGACCGTGGTCGAGATCTCCGACCGGGCGGAGGACCTCTCGGACGAAATGGAAACCCTGACGGCAACCCGGAAAGTCTAGCCACCGGCTAATCGCCGACTTTAACCCTATCCTGGAATCGGTTCAAAGTCTCAGAACCGATTCCGCTAACCTTCTCCAGCTGTTCGATTTTGGTAAAGTTCCCCTCTTTCTCCCGGTAGGTGACGATCCTTTTCGCCAGAACAGGGCCAACGCCGGGGAGCTCGCTCAGCCGCTCGGCCTTCGCGGTATTCAGGTCTACCTTGGCCTCTTCTTCCACCAGCTCTGGTAACCTGACCTCAACTTCCTCCAGCTCGACGGCCCTACCGTTGATCCTCTCCAGCCTCTTCCCTGAGAGACGAGAATCCAGAAATGCCTTTAGATAGGGGTGACTCAGGGCGATACAGCCCAGAAAGATCCCGACCAGCAAAATCACCCTGTCACTCTTCTTCAATAACCAATCCATGGATTTAAACGACTACCGTACTTCCCGATCCCGGGGTCATCAAAAAGCTCCCGGATTCTGTCCAAACCGGCTTCTTTTCTACTTTCCCTCATCCTCTCCGGCAACCTCTCGTACCGTTTTTGACCGAACTTTTCTTTATAACCCAGAATAAAGAGGTCCTCCAGACGGTCCGAAACCTCTGAGGGGATCTCGGAACCGTGATTCCGCCAGAACTCCTCGATCTCGGGCAGGAAGATGTCCAGCTTAACCGACTTCTCCAGAAGATCCAGCCCCTCTTCAAAATTTTCGCTTTCCACCTCTTCTACTCCCCGTCGAAAGAGTTCGCGCCGCTCCAGCTCCCTCCGGGAGCCCTCCTGCATCCGCCCCTTTTTCTCCCTGTAACGACCGAGTTCTCCCACCGGGAAGGACAAAACTTCGAAGTCACAGCCGGAGGCCGGGAAATCCTCGGGGCCGGCTACGATCTCACCGTGGTGCTTCAAACAGCGCTCCGGGGTAGAATAGGTCACGTTGACGTAAAGCTGGCGGAGTTTCTTCCTA
>CAYZUF010000211.1:0-1947 GCA_964481645.1 uncultured Thermotogae bacterium | reverse complement strand
GGTGTTCGTGGCCCCGGTGAGGAACGTTCCTGGTCTGGAATCCGACCACTTTGCCCCAGCCCTTCTCCTTGAAGAGTACCCTGGTTTCCACCGGCTTGAGCAGGTACTGATAAAAGTCGTCGAAACCGCCCCGAAGTAGCTTGATCGGCCCTCCGACGAAGTACTCCCCCCGGTCCAGGAAATTCTTGACCCCCGGATGGTCCCGGTCGGCGGTCTCAAAGAGACCCTCCGCCGCCGCTTCCTTGTCCACGGAATAGATCTCCTCTACCTCCATCATCGCCAGCTGGATGCCCGATTCGTCGACCAGGGTGACCTGATCCTCGTTCTCCAGCTCGTCCGCCTTCTCCTCGGTGACGTCGAGAACTATCGGCACCGTCCATACCGTCCCGTCCTCCAGTGTCCTGTCCTTAACCACCTTGTTGAAGACGTTCTGGCCCATAAAACCCTTGAGCGGACTGTAGCTTCCGTAAGCGATGTTCTGGACGTGCTTGACCTCACCGGAACCGAGCGTTATGGTTTCTAGGTCTTTCGCCTTCCGCTTGAGATTCTCTCTGGTCTTCGACGACCGCGGCTCACGATTCACCAAGTTTCCCCCGTGCGGTGGGAGCATTTTATACACCCCTAGAGTCAATTTCGTATTCGTAGTTACCGTTCGTTAAGCGTGAGAAAACTAACGGATAATTATGGAGAGACCCTCCTGGAATATCAACATCCCTGGCAGTTATCAAGTATGAGCTGGAAAGACCGGCTATCGTCATATATTTCTAAAACTTAAAAAGCAGTTAGGGCTTCTTCTTTAATCCCACCCCCCTCAATCTTCCTTTCTCCCACCGGGGGAGAAAGGAATGACTTTGACCTAAATGTTTCCTCTAACCATAATTTCCTCCCCCTTGATGGGGAAGATTTCGCTCCCTTTATTTCCTCCCCCTTGATGGGGGAGGATCAAGGTGGGGGTGAAGGTTAAAAAGAAAGCCCAATAGCTCCAACTCGAAACTAACCAAGTCGGAACACGGAACTACCCAACGCGGAGCTGAATCATTGATTACACAAACAGGTTCATCTACTATCTAACTAGAAAACACGATGGTAAAACTACTACTATACCACGGAGAGCCCTACCAGCGAGAAAAGGCAGTAGAAGAGACTCTGGCCGACTGGAAAGAGGAATTATCGGATCCCGAATTATACAAGTTCGAGGGAAACCAGCTGGACCCGGAAACCCTCCAGCAATTACTGGGCGGTTCTTCGCTCTTCTCGAAGACCAAGATAATCCGGGTCACGGGGGCCGAGGAGATAGCCGGGGACGATTCGATCTCCGACATTATCGGGGACCACGACTTTCAGTCCGAGGCTCTGCTGCTCGAGGCCGACTCGCTGAAAAAGAGCTCCTCCCTCTACAAGGTGGTAGACCAGAAGGGGAAGACGAAGAAATTCTCCGAACCTACGGGCAGGAACCTGCCCAAATACATATCCCAAATCATGGCCGACCACGGGGTCCAGCTGACCAGCAATGCCAAACGCTGGCTGACCCAGGTGATGGAAAAGGACCTGCTGAGGGTAAAAAGCGAGGCGGAAAAGTTACAATTCTACCGGGAGGAGGGAGAAATAACCGAGGAAGAAGCAAAAGAGGTGGTCTGGACCAAGGGCAAGGACAGGATGTTCGACTTCTTCGACGCCCTCTTCACCCGAGAAAACAGGGAGGCCGTGAAGCTTCTGGAAGAGATGCTGGACGAGGGAGTAAAGGAGACCAAGATCTTCTATATGCTGGCCAACGAGGTGAGGAGGCTAATAAAGATCCGGGATCTGGCCTCGGAAGGACTTTCCAACAAGGAAATATCTTCCCGAACCGGGATTTATAACTGGCTGGTAAAGAAGAAGCGGGGTCAGCTCAATAATTTCGAAGGGGATGAACTAAAAGATCTTTTGCACCTGCTTCACAGGGAGGAT
>CAYZUF010000210.1:0-1956 GCA_964481645.1 uncultured Thermotogae bacterium | reverse complement strand
CTCAATTTGCATCCCATCCATTAAATCCATCGCTTACCTCCTCAGCCAGGATCAACGGGTTTCCGGATAGTTGTGATCCGCAGCCGCCCCAGTATAACCAAGCCGCTAGACTCTTTTCAAACATCCGGGACCCGCTTTACCAAAATCTCTCCAGCAGGCGCTCCTGGAACCAACGAGGGTAGCCTGCTCCTCCTCAATCATTCGGGGAGGCCGGTATTTCCCACAAACCACGCCCCAGGGCGAGGGTCTCTACGGGCAGATCTTTCACGCAACTTGGATCAGGGGAGACGAACCATTACCATTACGGAGCCGAGGGAGAACTCCCGTAGGTTTGTTTTCATCCGTTTCCTCGGGAAAGCTGCTTCAGGGGGCTACAAATGAATCCAATGTTTATCTTTGGAGGGATTATATATGGAGTTTACACATTCTCTACCCTCATCGGAAGTTATCTTTGGTGAGGGCAAGTTAGAAAAAATAGGAGCGACGGCCTCAAATTACGGCTCGAACGTCTTTCTAGTTACCGGAAAGAGTAGCATGGAAAAGTTGGGCTTCCTGGACAAAACTACGAGTTATCTGGAAAGAGAAGGAATGGAGTATACGCATTTCAACGAAGTTACCCCGAATCCGACGACCGAAACCGCGGATAAAGGGGCAGAACTTGCCCTGAAAAATGGCTGCGACGTCGTGGTGGCTCTGGGTGGAGGCTCGACTATGGACGCGGCCAAAGCAATCGCCGTAGTTGCCGGCCACAAGCCGCAAGGTGGAAGCGAGCACATCTGGGACTACGTCCCCGCGGGAAAGGAAAATCCGGAGCCTATCACGGACGCTACCTTACCCGTGATCGCGGTACCCTCGACCTCCGGTACCGGCAGTCACGTGACTCCTTACTCGGTCATAACTAACCCGGATACCAAAGGTAAACCGGGCTTCGGAGAAGACCCGATGTTTCCAAAGGCCTCTATCGTCGATCCACAAATATTACTGGAAATGCCCCCGAGCTTGACCGCGGTCACGGGATTCGACGTATACGCACACGTTTCAGAAAACCTGGTTTCAACGGGGGACCACCCCACGGCGGACCCCTACGCCAAGGAAGCGATCAATTACGTCAGCGAATATCTACCGAGAGCCTATAAGAACGGGGAAGACCTCGAGGCCAGGGAAATGATGGCGGTAGCGGATACTTACGCTGGAATCTCTAATACCATCTCCAGTACCGGATTACCACACGCCATGGAACACTCCATCTCAGGACATTATCCCCAAGTTGCACACGCTCAGGGGCTGGCATCCGTTACGATCCCCATCATGAAATACAATATCGAACATGGGGACGAAAAAGTTTGGAGAAGATACGCAACAATCGCCAGGCAGTTCGGGGAGATCGAGGAAGTCATCGCCAGAAAGGAGGACGCGGAGAAATCAATCGGGGCCGTGCAAGACCTGATCGAGGAAGTAGACCTGGATAAATCCTTGAGGGAGCTGGGAGTGGAGGATTCTTCTATCGACTCCATGGTGGAAGGAACCTTCACCTATATGAGCGGAGACATCGAGCATAACCCAGTAGTCCCAAGCAGGGAAGATATGAAAGAGCTCTTCAGGGAGTCGATGTAAACTAAGGACCTTGAATCTTCCTCTTCATCTTCCGGCTGAATGACCTTTGTCATAAACTGGGTGGTAGATGTGAACCCAAACAGATACCACCCCTCTTATTCTTTTAATCTAGTACTCTCTAATCTAGTACTCTCTTTAACGACCAAAGACCCAGGCGATTCACCGCCAGGGAGGTTGTCTCAGCTAGTTTCGGCAGAGACTACGTACGCCAAGCGATACCGTTATTCCGGCCACAGGGCCTCCATCCCCTTTTCCTCCCGCATCTCCGCCATCTCTCCCTCAGCCGGTCTCCGCTCGAACCTCTCCGCGGCGTCCAGGACTTTTGGTAGCAGGACCGTATCA
>CAYZUF010000209.1:0-1967 GCA_964481645.1 uncultured Thermotogae bacterium | reverse complement strand
CTGGGAGTTGACTACTTAGATCTGTACCTAATTCACTGGCCCAATCCGGCCATTTCACTCCGAGAAACCCTGAATGCTTTCTCCAAGTTATACGAAGAGGGGGCAGTAAAAAACATCGGTGTCAGCAACTTCAGCACTTACCAATTGAGGATAGCTCGTAAGATATCGAAAGTACCGATTTCCGTCAATCAGGTGGAGTTCCATCCCTGGCATCAAGACCGGGAGTTATTGAGGTATTGCCGGGAACATGACGTGACCCTAACGGCTTCGGCTCCGCTGGCTCGAGGGAAAGTACTGCACGACTCCCTGATAAACGAACTCGCGGACAAGCACGATAAAAGCCCAGCCCAGATCGTTCTGAGATGGCAAATTCAGCAGGGTGTAGTGACAATCCCCAAGTCGAGTTCAAAAAATCACATTGAAGACAATTTCGAGGTATTCGACTTTGAGTTAAGCTCCTCCGAAGTGGAGCAGATGGCTAATGTCCCTAAGGAAGAAAGGATTTATACAATAACCCTGGACGACGAAATTTACGGGATCCCCAGTTAACCCATTAAAGCTCCCCGGATTTTACCAGCGATATCAGCCGAGAGGTAATCTCAGTAATCTTGCTACTATCGAGGCTCCGTTCCGGATTGTTCACCGTTACTGAAACGACGTATATCGGCGAGCCTTTCTTCTTTTGTAACAAATGAGTGTACTGGAGGACTCCCCCTTCGGAGCCTCCTTTATAACCGGCTCGATACCAGTCCGATCCGTCCGCCAGACCGGGATTGATGTATATCTCCTCTGCCCCTTTAAGATCATAGATGATCGAGGCCAGCTCCTTTGTCGAAAAGAACCACTCGATTTCCTGGATCAGAGTCGGTTCGGTGGTCACCTCGCTCTTATCCACCTGAAGACTCTGAATCCGATCCAAAATTTGCCTCTTCTCCTCTCTGTCACCGGTCAGGTACTTTTTTTGCGTTTCCGGAGCTGCCCCGTACTTCAGCTCGAAAAATTCCCTCGTCTTGAGGAAAGGCCTGTTCCCCGAACTCGCGTTCTTCGCGAGGTATTCCCGGCCCACAAAATCAATCAGGTGATCCGTGGCCGTGTTGTCGCTCCGGGATATCATTAAATTGGACAAGGTCTTTGCCGTAACCGGGGTACCCGGGGGCCAATCCTGCAAAATTCCCGAAGGAAGCGACCGGTTCTCCTCCACCAGCCTGACGACTTGATCCCAGGAGCCAGAGTCCAGCTTATCGTATAGAACATCTAACACGTAGAGCTTAAACGAGGAACCGACGGCCATCCTCTTTTCCCCGTTTAAGGAAAACAAGGGGTCGTCGTCCCTGGAAATATAAAGAGAGACCGAACTCTTCAGGTTCTTTAGTTCGGAGACCAGTTTATCCAGAGTATCCGTGGCAAGGGTCCAATTCCCGAACCAGAGCCCTGCTATTTTCCCTTCCCCGGTCAGCGATATCTTAGAGGGAGCGGTCCCCTTCTCAAATATCAGCGTGTACTGCCCCTCCTCCCCCTTGACCTCCTCAAGGTCCCCAAGATTGTTTTTATACCGGGCAATAATGCCGTTTAATTTCTCGACCGGAACCTGGTTGAGAAAGGACTCTGCAAAGAGAGCCTCCCTTTGATCGGGCTGATAGCTAAAGACCTTCATCAAAGTATCCTTTTTCGGGCTTCCCGCCGTAGCGCCGATTCCAACCACTACAGCAGAGAACACCGCAAGTATCACAAAGGAAAAGGTCAAACATCTTTTCGGTTTCATCATTTTACCTCCCGTGCTTCTGGACTTCATAGATTAAACCCGCTCTTACCGGGAAAGCTATCTCAAAAGTTTACCCAAAACTTTTAACCAAACCCCCGAAAAAATATAGTGGGCGGACAAAGCTCGGGAAAAAGACTCAAAGCAGTATTCCCTTCACCAAAACTTGCCGAGGAAGCCCCAGGGCTTGCCCTGGGGAGGAATCGGC
>CAYZUF010000208.1:0-1986 GCA_964481645.1 uncultured Thermotogae bacterium | reverse complement strand
AACTCAAGTGAGCAGGGCGAATTGAGTGCTGGGCTGGGTCTTCTTTTGTAAAAGACCGAAGTATGTGGTTAAATGGTTTTTTACAAGCCCCGTAGCTTGCTGCGGGGTTCTTGACCGTACTTATCCGTTGGAAAAACTCTCGGAGTTTAAAGTACTCCGCCGGCAGCCAGCAACTTGATCCAGTTCGACCCGAGCACGAAGGACCATATGGTTCGGATAAACCAGAATAAGACGTCTCCGCCCAGCCAGATTACGGCCAGTACTATCAGAATCCCGTATCGTTCCAACTGGGCCATTATCTGCTTACCCCTAGGGGAGAGGAAGTAATTGAGTATCCTGGAGCCGTCCAGCGGAGGCATGGGAAGCAGGTTGAAGAGGGCCAGAATTATGTTAATGATGACGAAGACTCCCAGGAAGTAAATCAGGGTCCAGAACCCGTTCTTGGCAAACTGGAAGAGAAAGCTTCCGTCCCGGCCCAAAAAAGAGCTTACGTAGAGAGGGACCAGCAGCCGCCCGAGAGCGGCGGCCAGTGACATCATCAAGATATTGCTCAGCGGGCCCGCCGCCCCGACCTGGAGCATTCCTTTCTCGGAATCCTGGAAATACCTGGGGTCGATGGGGACCGGCTTGGCCCAGCCGAAGATAAACATCCCCCCGCCAAAGATAACGTTGAGTAAGATCAGTCCCAGCGGGAGAAGGACCGTTCCTACCGGATCGATGTGGGGTATGGGATTCAGGGTCAGCCTCCCCGCCTTCTTCGCGGTGGGATCCCCCAGCTTCCAGGCCACGTAACCGTGTGAATACTCGTGAACTATGGCCGCTGTAAAGAGTGCCATCAATAGGATGACCAGTTCGACTATCATGTTAGCTATGATATCACCTCTCTGGGGGAGACGGTAATGGTCCGTTCGTTCGTGATCTGGACCAGGCCCGGCTTGGCGCCTTTGGGCTTGTCGACGTACTTGATCTGAGTATAACTCACGGTCGCCTTTTCCGCCCCCCGGGCCTTGGAATTTGCCGCGGCCAGCTGTGCCGCTCGGACTATCACTTCCTCGGGAACCTGGTCGGGCCTGCCGTCGGTCACGATCACCGCGTGAGCTCCGGCGTAATTCCTGACGTGGAACCAGAGATCGTCCCGGGAGGCATTTCGGACCAGATCGTCGTTTTGCCGAGCGTTTCTTCCCACCAGAACCTTGTATCCCTTGATCCAGTACTCCTTCGGCCCGCCCTGCCCTCCGTTCGAATCTTCGACTTCCTCTTCAATGTAGCCTTTTTCCTTGAGCTTTCCCTCGATCCTTGCCAGATCCTCCTTGGTTTCGGCCTCTTCGAACCGGCCCTCCAGCTGCTGGAGGTATTCGAGTTCACGGTTCAGGTTCTTCTTTCTGCGGGTCAATTTTTCCTTTCCCCGTTTCAGTTTCTTGTACCTCCGGTAGTACTTCTGGGCGTTTTCTTCCGGGGTCGATGATGGATCCAGTTTGACCTCCCGCTTTTCTCCCTCCCGGTAAGGATCGTCCAGATCGGCTTCCTTCATGCCTTTTTCCAGCTCGTTCAGGTTAGCCAGGATTATATCTCCGGTCTCCTTCAATCTTTCCCTGTTTCTGGACTGCTCCAATTGCTCCTCTACGTTCTCCAGCGCTCCCCGGACCCTCCCTATCTCGTCCCGGAGGGTGGCCGCTATTTCCCCGCGGAGGTCCTCCGTCTCGTAACTGGTTTCCCGGGCTTTGTAGTAGTGGTCCAGAGCTTCGCTTAAGCTTCCGTACTCTATCTTCTCGCCATGGGCGTAGCTTTCCAGTTCGATCGGGCTGAATTCCACGGGACTTCCGTCTTCCTGGTAAACCAGTGGAGTGGGCTCGGAGGACAGTTCGTCGAAGAATTCCTGGGTAGCTTTCCAGAGCGACTCCTCCTCGGGCTCCGCGAGGTCCGTCTCTCCCTCCCCTAGCCCAGCACAAACGAGGAGCTCTTTCGCCAGGATCGGTCCGATTCCCT
>CAYZUF010000207.1:0-2041 GCA_964481645.1 uncultured Thermotogae bacterium | reverse complement strand
ATGCTATAGGTATTTGCCAGCGATTTCAAATTACGGTACCTTTTACCCGGCAAAAAGCCAGGTAAGGATCTTTCGGAGCGGCAAGTAAAGACCGAGGAAGAGTCTCAGTGATCCGCGCCGATTCTCTTTCGGGTCTTCAGGAGGTGCTAAGATGGAAAATCCACTACCCGAGACCACGTACAAAGCGAGAATTTCGCCGCGGAAGGAGGATGTTAGAGGTCCCTACTTTCGGGATCAGACCGCGATCATTCATTCACTTCCTTTCCGCCGGCTGAAGAACAAGACACAGGTATTTTTCGCACCGGAAAACGACCATATCTGTACTAGAATAGAACACGTGCTCCACGTCTCGACCATTTCTGCGACCATCTGCAAGGGGCTGGGTCTCGATATGGAACTGGCGCAGGCAATAGCCCTCGGGCACGACCTGGGACACGCTCCTTTCGGGCACTCCGGCGAAGAGATATTGAACCGACTCAACCGAGAAAATGGGGGGTTCGTGCACGAGCTCCACGGGTTGAGGATAGTCGACAAGTTGTCTCGTTATGGGGAGGGGCTAAATTTGACCTATGCGGTGAGGGATGGCATGGTTTCTCACTTCGGGGAAGAGTTTACTCAATATATCGAGCCCCTGGGCGAGAAAAAGAGGCTGAATCAATTAAACCAGAAGGGCACCACGCCGACTTCTTACGAGGGATGTGTGGTGAGAATGTCCGATAAAATTGCCTATTTTGGCCGGGACATCGAGGACGCGATCAAAGCCGAATTGATCAAAGAGGAGGATATTCCGGAGAAAGTCCGGGGGGAACTGGGAACGAAGAACGGAGAGATCATCGACGTATTCGTCAAAGATCTGATTGAATGGTCAAACGGAAACGGCAAAATTGGTTTTTCCCGGGAAAAATACGAACTTATGCAGGAGCTGAAAGAGTTTAACTATGCTCAGATTTACGGACACAGGAGGTTAAAACAATACAAGACGCACGCGGAACTGATCTTAGAGATCCTCTTTGACCACCTACTGAAATTGATGGACGAATTTGGGCAGGACTACGGCCGCTACCTGAAGAGCGAGATTCCCCTGGATAGGCGTTTTGGGGACTACCTTCGGGGTTTGGATGACTTTTACGGCGCCAGGGAACCGTTTAACCACCAGCAGATAGCTCTCGATTACATTGCGGGAATGACCGATCAATATTCGCTCAAGGCGGCTAAGGAGGTAATATTTCCCGAGCCGATAAAGTTCGATCACCTCGAAGGCTAACCCGGGCCCGACTAGAACGAAAGTCCGAAGCCGACCCCCGCCATGAGACTTTCAAGCTCTCCGGTGAAGTCCAGCTCCCCGATAGTCTGAGCCTGGATGGAGAAAGGAAATAGATTAAACTCAAGCCCGATTTTTCCGTAGGCTGAATCCTTTGAGAAGGAAAACGCCGGGATACTGGTGTCCAGGGAGATGACCGGGCTACCGCCCATATATAGGTGAAAGGAGCCGTTGGTTGCTCCGAACGAACCCAGGGTCAGGTCCAGGAGAAGGTAGCTGAGCAGGTTTACTTCCTCCCCGCCGCTGCCCCCCGGTTTAGTTCCTCCCAGTTCCAGTTTGAACAACCCCCCGGTCCTCAGGAACCCGCCGTAGAGGATAGAGTCGTTGTGGTAATCCTTTTCCAGTGATAGCCCCAGGGTGGTAGCCGCGCCCGCATTTACCATGAAGGCAAATGTGACCAGAAGAATACCTAGGAACGCCGTTAAGGATTTCGTCTTCATTTCTTCTCCCCGGATTCGGGATTTCCCCGCACGATCAAGGCAACAACAATTTTCCACGATTCCTCCTGCGGAGAAAAGGAACTATGGGAGGTTTCCAGGTTATATTTGTGGCGGGGTAAGTTCTTGCCCCCCGGCTACCGTCGGCTTCAGAGGTTCCAGAAGATAAGGCTTTCGGAACAATCCATCCGTTCGCGGAAGTTCCGGAGTAGGGTTGAACACGGCTAGCCCGGTTGTTCTTAGGATTGGCTTTCGGTAAAGGATTTGATAAAATTAAAGACAT
>CAYZUF010000206.1:0-2084 GCA_964481645.1 uncultured Thermotogae bacterium | reverse complement strand
GTAATTTTATCTTGCATTCTTATTTAGAGGTTGATCGCTAATGAGAGAGTCGCACCGCTTAGGTTTGAGAAAGGAGGGGAAATAATTGGTCCAACCAACCGTAGACGAAGATCTCTGTATCGCGTGTGGCCTCTGCTCTCAGACCTGTCCCCAGGTATTCGAGTTAAATAACGATGAGTGCTACGCCGAGGTAAGAGAGGAAGCGTCGGACTGTGAAGAGGTAGAGTGTTGCCAGGAAGCCGCCGACCTCTGTCCGGTGGACGCAATAGAGGTATAACTTCCCCACCGGGGGAGGGGGAAAATAGGTTCTCTCGGCCCTTTCAAAACAACCACATAGAGGTGAATATCTTGGAAAACGTCGGAGCGATAATTACGGGCAGTTCTCGGGGGATAGGTCGGGCTACTGCCATCAGGCTGGCCCAGGACGGGTTCAAGATTACGGTAAACTACTCCCAGGACCAGGGAGGGGCGGAAAAAACAGTCCGAACCGTAAAAGATCACGGAGGGGAAGCATTCGCCGTCCGGGCTGACGTTTCCGATCCGGACGCCGTCAGTACGATGGTTGAGCGCACGGTGGAAGAGTACGGGGATCTGGGAGTACTAGTTAACAACGCCGGATTCTCCCATCACGCCACCTTGGAAAGACTAGAACAGGAAGAGTGGCAGAAAAGCCTGGATGTAAACCTGACCGGCTGTTTTAACTGTGCAAAAGCCGCCGCCCCGGAGATGAAAAAACTCGGCTGGGGCCGCATCGTAAATATAAGCTCTTTACGGGCGATGACCGGCTCGGATCACGGTTCCCATTACTCTTCTTCCAAGGCAGGGATTCTGGGCCTAACGAAATCGCTGGCTCTGGAATTAGCCCCTGAGATAACGGTCAACGCCATCTCTCCCGGCTATACCCGGACCCCGCTGAACAGAGAGACCTTCGAAAAAAAGGAGGACCAGATAGCCGAAAAGATACCCCTCAATCGCGTCGCCGAGTCCCCGGAAATTGCGGGGGTAGTTTCATTCCTCGTTTCTCACGACGGGAGTTACGTTACCGGGGAGACGCTAAACGCCAACGGCGGAATTTACATGACCTCCTAAAAGGTATGGACCTCAAACGCTCCCCGGTTCAGCCCCCCAAGGATCGCAATAATCGAGCGGGTAGAGTTATCGAGCTCCCGCGGTCCCGATAACTAGGGGAGATCCGAGGATAGACCTTTTTCTCGCAGCTCTTCCCTCTCAAGTACAGTTATCTCCTGGCCGTCCTTTTCGATCACTCCTTCCCCTGAAAGTTTGCCGAGCTTGCGGGATATGGTCACGGGTGAACAACCAACGATATCGGCCAGTTCTTTGTTGGACATCCTAAACGAACGGGAAGAGTCGGATAGGAGTTCGGTCAACCAATAGGCAGTATTCTCCAGGACCGAACAAGAGCAGAGTTCCAACCTTCGTCTGAGCCCTTTCACGTTCTGAGCCAGCTTCTTTCCGATCTTGCTGCCGGCTACACGCATCAATTGGGGAATGAGCTCTTTTTGTAGAAACAACACTTTTGCTTTGGATAGGGCGCTAGCGGTAGTTTCATGCCACTCCTGCCTTCGAAAAAGGGCGTCCCCGGTGAGGAGAGCTCCCTGTTCGAAAATTGAAAGCGTGATCTCTTCGCCGTTCCTACGGGCTGCCTCTTTGATAAGTCCTTCACAGACCACGTAGAACCCGACCACAGGCTTCCCAGCTACAAACACCCTGTCCCCTTTCTGGTAATTTAGAAATTTACCGGCCTTCCTTCTGATAAGCGTTCTCCGGACCGACTTACCCGTCAAAATGCAATCAGAATCATTTTCCCTGCATTCCGATAAACTTTGATTCTGGCAAATCATCCTAGCCCCCAGATTTAGCTCACTTCTACCGCTCTTTGTTATAAGAGCTCTTCCGACCAATACTTGCATCATAAAATAATGTAAGGGAAGATAAGAAAATTCCCAAATAATTTCAAGGAAAAAGGATCCTGTCTTGACATATAACAGGAAAAGAATCTTTTTTGCGAACAAGATTAACTTAGATTAAGAAAAAGCTTAATCCGGATTAAACTTTTCCTTAAC
>CAYZUF010000205.1:0-2127 GCA_964481645.1 uncultured Thermotogae bacterium | reverse complement strand
CATTCCTCGTCCTGAACCCCGAAAACCCCTCCCGCGGAAATCAGCAAAACAGAAAAAACAACCAAGAACAGTGTTAGCTTTTTTCTTGACGTATATCTGTACATCTTTCACCTCCTGACCTCATTTCTGTACGCAAGTATTATATAATAGGTTACGTGTTTTATCAATTTATCATAGAGAGTTTGGCCAACATAGGTTGAGTTTTACGCGGGAAGATCGGCTAACCCGATTTCTGCCAGTTTCTCTTCACTCGGGTTACCGGAATCGTCGTATCCCCTTTGTTCGTAATAACTGGCAAGCATTTGGTCCAATTTTTCCTGGGGGATTCCTTCTCCCTTTGTTGCACCCGATGGGAGCGGTTCTTTCAGTCGGCCGGGTAGGTCATCATCTTCTGCCGTGTACCCCTCCCTTTCCGCCAGGATCCTTAATAACAGATAGTTGCGTTCTCCCGTTTCCATCATCTCGTCCGCCGTATACTTCTTTCCCGTAACGGATTGAAGCATATCTCTCAGAGTTTTGAACGAGTAGTTCTCACCTACCATATCGGTAGTGAAAGCGCACATTATTAGGGAATTGTTAAACGAGCGGAGATCCTCGAATAACTTCATGACTCTTGCCTTACCCTCGTAGCTGAATCTGTCCATCGGTTCTGTAACTCCCAGCTCCGGAGCAAGGGGTTTGTCTTCGAGCATGGTGTCGTGGGTCCCTTCCATGTGATTTGCCCCGCGAGGGGTGGTCGCGTAGCTAATACCCAGACCTTTCTTTCCTCTCGGTTCGTGCATCGGGACCTCCTGGCCCTTGATCTCGACGGCGAAATCCGCTCCCCATTCTTCTTTCAACTTGGCGATGCCTCTAGACAACTCAGCTCCAAGGCCCTCACGGGCAGCAATTTTGTCGACCAGGTTAACTATCGCCTCGGGGTCTCCCCAGTTAATTTCTTCGTTCAGAATCCCTTTTTCGCTTGCTTCCATGGCGAAAGCTATGGTGTCTCCGGTTGATATCGTGTCCAGGCCGTACTGATTACACTTTTGATTGGCCAGGGCAATCGCGTCCAGGTTTGAGTTCATACACAGAGAACCAAGGGCGGCAACCGTCTCGTACTCCGGACCTCCGTATTCCGGCCGGACCTTTTCTCCGGCAAATTCGGTTTCTACGACTCTCTTACATCTGACGGGGCAGGCACCGCAGCTGTCCCTCTCCTTGAGAATTGTTTCATACATCGTTTCCCCGGTTATCTTCTCAGCTCCCGAGAACTCCCCGCTCTGGAAGTTTTTGGTCGGAAGAATACCTCCTTCATTCAGGCCGAGGATTCCTCCCGCCGTCCCGTATTTACCCAGGGAATCTCCCTTGGTTTCGGCGAGTTCTCTGGCGTATTCTCCCCTGAGTGAGTTTAATTTATTGACATCATTTACGGATTTCTCTTTGTCTCCAGAGACTCCGATCCCTTTGAGCTTCTTGCTCCCCAGAACGGCGCCAAATCCGGGCCTCCCGGCAGATCTGTTTTTGTCGTGAATTATGCAGGCGAAATTGACCAGATTCTCCCCTGCTTTACCGATTGAAGCGACTTTCACATCACCTTCAGCATCACGGATCTCGTCTTCAAAAGAGGCTGTATCCATGCCCCAGTAATCCCTGGCGTCCTTTATTTCCGCTTTGCCGTTCTGAAGAACGAGATACTTTGGAGATTCCGCCGCCCCTCTGATTATTAACCCGTCGTAGCTTGACCTGCCCAGCTCTCGAGCAAAAAACCCCCCGACGTATGAACCGTTTACCGAGTTCGTTTTCGGGGACTTTGCCATGACCACGTGCCTGCTGGCTCCGGGAATATTTAATCCCTGAAGGGGACCCGTAGCAAAAACGACGATATTTTCAGGATCCAGGGGATCAATACCCGCATCCAGCTCCTTCAACAGTATCCTGGCACCGATCCCTCTTCCTCCCAGGTATTTTTCGTACCAATCCTCGGGGATTGAGTAATCGCTTATTTCCTCGTCCGTTAATGAAACATCAAGATAGCGGCCAAAATAACCTTTCATTTTTTACCTCCGGTTAAATAAAATCGTAATAACCTGGGTGACGGTGATTCAAGAACCCTCTTCCTTCAGTAGGTCTTTTAAACCAAACCCT
>CAYZUF010000204.1:0-2152 GCA_964481645.1 uncultured Thermotogae bacterium | reverse complement strand
GTAAAGAGGAAGCCGGTGGAGGTTCCCCTTCAGACCGGGTACAAGTCGATCGACGCCCTCACTCCCATCGGGAGGGGTCAGAGAGAGTTGATCATCGGCGACCGTCGCACGGGAAAGTCGGCGATAGCCATAGATACCATACTCAATCAGAAGGATACGGACGTCCACTGTTTCTACGTGGCTATCGGTCAGAAGACATCTACTATAGCCAAGGTGGTGGATACTTTGAGGAAGAACGGAGCGATGGAATACACCACTGTGGTTACAGCAAATGCGGAGGACCCCACGCCGATGCAATATATTGCTCCCTATGCGGGGACCGCCATGGCCGAACATTATATGTATCAGGGTCAGGACGCGTTTATAGTTTACGACGACCTGTCAAAACATGCCGTGGCCTACAGGGAAATCTCCCTGCTTTTGCGACGCCCGCCCGGAAGAGAGGCGTATCCGGGGGATATTTTCTACACTCACTCCCGGTTGCTGGAGCGGGCCGCCAAGCTAAACGACGAGATGGGCGGGGGGTCGTTGACTGCATTCCCCATAGTGGAAACCAAGGCCGGGGATATTTCGGCTTACATTCCGACCAACGTCATATCCATTACTGACGGGCAGATCTACCTGGAATCGGACCTCTTCAACCAGGGATTCCGCCCGGCAATCAACGTCGGGGATTCGGTTTCCCGGGTCGGGGGTGCCGCTCAAAACGACGCCATGCAGGAGATAGCCGGTGAATTGCGGCTGGAAATGGCCCAGTACCGCGACCTGGAGGCATTTGCCGAGTTCGCTTCGGAGCTGGACGAGGAATCCAGGGCTCAGCTGGCCAGGGGGGAGCGAGTGATGGAGATGCTCGAACAGGACCAGTACCAGCCCATGCCCGTGGAAAAACAGGCCGTCTCTCTTTATGCAGCGGTCAATGGTTATCTGGACGATCTGGGGGTGGAGGAGGTCAAGCGGTACGAAAGGGGGATGCACGAACACCTGGAGACCTATCACCAGGATGTACTGACGGATCTAAAGGAGCGCGCCGAGCTGACCGAGGAGATCGAAGAAGAGCTGAAGATGGCCCTTGCCGAATTCGACAACTCATTCAAGGGGGAAGGTGATGCCTCAGGCACGGGAGATTAAGGGGCGAATAGCCAACATAAAGGATATAAAACAGATTACAAAAGCGATGAACGCCATCGCCATGGCCAAGGTGACCCGGTTGAAGAAGAAGCTCAGCAGGGCCGGGCCTTACCAGGAGGTCGTGAATTCGAAGCTCGAGCTTCTGCTGGAGAACCGACAAGAGACCGAGCGGCAGGAAGAGGAGTCCCTCAGTCCGCTGTTGAGCAAGGGGAACGGTAAGGAGATCGGTCTGGCCGTCTTCAACTCCGATCGGGGGCTCTCCGGAAACTATACGATAGATCTGAACCGGGCCGCCCGGGACTTTATCCGCTCCAAGGAAGAGCCGGTGAAGCTCTTTGCCGGGGGAGACAAAGCCTACCGTTTTTTTCACAACTGGGACCAACTGGAAAAAAGCTGGGTGGATTTTTATCAGGAGCCCGATTTCAGCAGGGCCGAGTCCATGGGGAAAGAACTGCTGGCGGAATTTCTGGAAGGTGAAATCGGGGAGCTGTGGGTTATATACATGCAGTTTTATTCCGACCTGAAGCAGGAACTGAGGGTTGAGAAAATATTGCCCCTGAATCCTTCGGAGGAGGCAACGCAGCGGGATGAGGAGGAAGAAGAAACGGGGTCCGAGGACTATATATTCGAGCCCGACCAGGAGGAGATCGTGGCCGATTTCCTCGAAGAGTGGTTCCTGGAGAAGGTCTTTTGGGTGGTACTGAATACGAAGGCAAGCGAGCACGCGATAAGGAGGAAGGCGATGCGAGACGCGACGGATAACGCCAACGAGCTGATTGAGGATCTTACGCTGACCTATAACAAAGCCCGACAGCAACAGATAACCAGAGAGATAGCCGATATAATTGGCGGGGCGGAAGCTCTCCGAGAAGAGTAGACCCAACGAGGTGTCAAAATGGCAGAAGAACAGGAAAGTGAAGGTAAGATAACTGAAATAAAGAGTGCAGTGGTAGATGCTCGATTTAGCCCCGGGGAAGGTATCCAGGCCGTTAACAACGCGCTCGTGGTGGAGCGGGAAGAGGAA
>CAYZUF010000203.1:0-2174 GCA_964481645.1 uncultured Thermotogae bacterium | reverse complement strand
GATGGCTGGTAAAACTAGAAATGGAAGGCGAGGAAGACTTCGAATCCCTGTTGGGGGAATCGGAGTACGAAGATCTTAAAGAGCAGGAATCTTAACTCTCAGGTAGTAAATGCTTTTGGGGCAGGTATGTAGCGGATAATACCTGCCCCGTTTTGTCAGTCTAAGTGAGAAACTATCTCTTTCAGAGGAACGACAGGGTGATTGCCAGCAAGGCCCCGAACTGGGCCAAGAGGGCAAAGCCCTCTCCCGCTCCTTTGTTGGTAGGGCCACTTGGTGGAGTAGACTCTTTGGGTCTAGTTTCTATTTCTGTCGACCCTCCGGTCTCTTCCGAGGTCTTGAATCCCGGCCCCTCCGTCTTCTGTCCTTCCTGGCTCTCCTCGGTTACCGGCGTTAACCCCTCGTCTCCTCCCGAAACTGAGGAAAACTTGGCGCTCCTGGTTCCGTACTTGATCTCGAAAGGGGAGCTCGTATCGAATCCCTCTCCCAGCGTAATAATGCCTTTGCTGCCCCAAAATTCCTCTCCCTGGATCGGTACCTTGGTAGGCAAGGCCCCTTCTTTAAAGTCGGTGGTTATCCCTATTATCTGCCGGGCCGGGGACTTCTCGCCTTCCTGAATAACCCTCAGGCCGTAGGGGTGAAACTTGACGTCCTTATCCCGGGATAAGACCGCTATCGCTACCGGAGTCTGGTCCCGATACCGTTTCAGACCGGATTTCAATTTCGAACCGAGAGAACTGGCTTGCGCTTTCTCGTTACCGTATATGGCAATGAGAATTAACTTCTCTCCCTGATACTCGGTTTCTATAACCCGATAAATGTCCGAGTCCAGACCGAGCTTGACCCTGATCGCCCGGGATAACTTATCCCCGACTCCCTGCCCGGCCACCAGTGCAGAGGATAGAACGAGAGAAACCAGTACGAATAAAACACCAAAAAGCACCAGACGTTTTTTTGACAATTAGATCACCCGTTTAGCAGCCCTTTTGCGTCGAAATTAGTAGCAAACTCCGCATCCCAGGAAGGAAAGGAAAGCGGCTGCCCAGAGAGACCAAAAGAACCCAAGAACCATAGCCGTTGCAACTGTCATAAAGAACACCTCCTATAATGTCTTAAGTTAACACTATTATAACGCAGTGGAGAAATAATTCAATAAAATAACGGCCGAGAACTCAGTTGTCGGCACCACAACAGTACTTGTACTTCTTGCCGCTACCGCAGGGACAGGGATCATTTCTCCCCGGTTCTTCTTCGACTATGCGTTGCTCCTGATTGTTGGCTTTCTCCCCCCCGCGTCCCGATCGCTGGCCCTTTTTCCCCTCTTTGGTGGGAAGTCCGGTAGAACTGTCGCTCTGCTGGAAGTTGAGCTTGGAGGTATCCACCCTGGATCGGACCTGGGTTCCGGCACTTTCGATTTCAAGTCTTGCTTGTACCAGGAGCTGGACGATCTCCCGTCGGAGTTCCGTCCTCATATCCTGGAAGAGGCGGAAGGACTCACGTTTGAACTCCACCAGAGGGTCCTTGCCCCCGTAGGAGGACCAGCCGACCCCGGCCTTTAGGTCGTCTATGACGTAGAGGTGTTGCCTCCACTTGCTGTCGATGACCTTAATTATGATCGACTTTATCAGTTCGGGGTTTACCTGATCGCTCTCTCGAAAGTCTTTTAGTTGTTTTTCCCAGTTATCGAGGATGAACTCTTCCACCGCCCAGGAGAGGTCTTCACTTCCCCCTTCGTACAGGTCCTGGAAAGAGAAGTGTTGAAATTTGGCTAGCTCTTCTTTCAAGTCTTCTATCCCTTCTTCTGGTTTTCCATCGTCTAGTCCGTATTGCTCGGTTAGATCTTCCGAGAAGTCGGAGAGTACCGGACGAAGGTAGCTATCTATCTCCTCCCAGCTGCTTCCTTCCTCGGTCAAAACGAAGTGATCTCGCAGTCCGTAGATGGCCTCTCTCTGCTGAGCCAGGACCTTGTCGTATTTGAGCACGTTTTTCCGCCTCTCGTAGTTTATCCCTTCTACTTTCTTCTGCGCTCGCCTGATGGCCTTGGTCAGCAACGAGTGTTCGATGGCCTGTCCTTCTTCCAGGCCAGCCCTCTCCATCAGGGAGTCGATCCCCACCCCGCCGAAGATCCGAAGTAGGTCGTCCTCAAGGGAAAGGTAGAACTGCGTGGACCCGGGGTC
>CAYZUF010000202.1:0-2197 GCA_964481645.1 uncultured Thermotogae bacterium | reverse complement strand
TAGGGCGAGAGCGGTTGCGGAACACAAGCACCAGGAACTCGTCCGGAGGGAACAATTCCAGGAATCGGACCTCGATCGCGGTCTATCCGAACTGCGTCAGGAGCTGGAAGAGGCAGAAGCGACCGCCGAACGTTCCGACCGGCTTCGAAAGGAAATAAATCAGCTGGAGGAACGGATCAGACAGCGGAAGAACGAGAAGGAGATAGAGACGGCTCGGGCCGACCTCGACCGGGCGGACCAGAAACTCTCCGAGCAGCTCCAGTCCGACTACGAATCGGTGGTCGGCAACGTCCTTTTAGACTACGTTCGAGAGGAAGGGATCAGAAAGAGCCGGCCCGCGGTATTTTCCCGGGCGGGCGAAATTTTCTGCCGGGTGACCAGGGGTAAATACGACCTGCAACTGGACGAAGGACCAGACCCGGCTTTCAAAGCGGTGGATTCGGTAACGAACCGGGCCAAGGAACTGAACGAGCTCTCCAGCGGCACCCAACTCCAGTTGCTAATGGCCGTCCGGCTGGCCTTCGTGGAAGAGCAGGAGGGAGACATTAAACTCCCTCTGATCATGGACGAGATACTGGCGAACTCGGATGACCTGAAGGCTCCGGAACTGATCGATCTGGCCCTTGAATTCTGCCAGGAAGGCCGGCAGATATTTTACCTGACGGCCCAGGGCGACGAGGTGGCCAAGTGGCGGGCAAAGCTGGACGACTCCGACCGGTTGGAGAGTAATTTCGTCGACCTAAGCCGGGTAAGAAACCTCGAAAAGACCGTCCAGATACCAGATCCGTCCGATCTGGAGGGTTTCGAAGAAGAGCCGCCGGAGCCGGGCTCCCGAAGCCACGGGGAGTACGCGGAACGCCTGGACGTTCCCAGGTTCAACCACGGACAGGGAGCCGGTTCCGCCCATCTGTGGTACTTAGTCGAAGATACGGACCTCCTCTATCGGCTCTTACGGCTGGGAATCCGGACCTGGGGCCAGCTCAGGAACCTGAGCCGCTCGTCAACGGAACTACTTACCGAATTCGACGAGGGAGAGCTGGAAGAGATCCTCGGACTCGGCCGGGCTCTGGAGGCCTACACGGAGGTCTGGCAAGTTGGTCGAAATAAAAAGGTCGACGGATCGGTGATAGAGTCCTCGGGCGCCGTTACGGAGAACTTCATGGAGGAAGTAATGGCTCTGGTCGCCGAGTCCGACGGCGATCCGGAAAAGGTACTCAGGGGACTGGAGGAGGGGGAGGTCTCCGGATTTCGCTCCAGCAAAAAAGAAGAACTGAAGGATTTCTTCCTGGAAGAGGGTTACATCTCGGAGGAAGAAAAGCTCACCCGGGAAGAGTTGAAAGCCCGGACCCTGCTCGCTGTGGAGGGAACCGGACTGGAAAATCCCGGCCCAAGGTTGTCTCGGCTCCTCGCCAGGCTGGAACTCGAGTAGTCTTTTCGTTATTCCATGGAAGGCTTTTCGGGATGCTCTCACCTGTATCCCGGCCCCTAGACCGGGTGACTTGACTCCAGTCCGGATTTGTGATTTTCCGAGTGGATGAATACCTTCTTCCCGACCTCCGCACCGACCGCTCTCTGCACCAGAGGGCACTTTACCACCAGCAGGAAGAAGAGATTTGGCTTGCGATAACCGCTCAACCCTTCGTAATTCGCCTGACCTTTGGAAATTACCAGGCCGTAATCGTCTATCCAGCCCTCCACCTCGGCCGACCAGAGCCTGGGGGAATCACCCCTGTCGCCATTGTCCACGGTCTTCAGCTCCAGGTTTTCCAGCTCGTCCATGCCCAGCTCCCTTGCATCCCGTTCGGTTACGTCGTTGAGAAATGGCCCGTCCTTGACCACCAGCGCCACCTCCTCCACGGTTGGAGCACTCAAAAGGTGTTCGATAAATAGGCGATCGTATACTATCTCCCCAGAGTTGTCCGCAAAATAGAGGAGCCGGCGGGCGTCATCCAGCTGCTCCCGGAACTTGGGCCAGTCGTTTATCTTGAAACCCTCCTCTAGTCCCTCTTCCAGAGCGGCTTCCACGTCGAATTCCCTTCGGGGGCCAAAATCAATGGCGTTGCCAGCGGCCGCCAGCCTCGCTGCCCTGTTTAGGGGGTCCGGGCTCCTATCAACCTTTCGGTCAAATTCCTGAAAGTACTTCAGAGCCTCTTCGTTACTGGTGGATTTTTGCTCCCGGTAAGGATCCCCGGAGTCA
>CAYZUF010000201.1:0-2202 GCA_964481645.1 uncultured Thermotogae bacterium | reverse complement strand
CTTGGGGCGGGGTTCTTCACTCGAAATTTTCAAGGTCAGCCCCACCACGAGCAGCAAACTCCCCCCGAACAGTAGCACGGTAAAGATTCCAAAGTGATCGGCCAGGAGCCCGAAGACGGGAGCGATAACAATCCCGAAGATCGACCGCAGCTGGGAGTGGACGGAGAGAATTGTCGCCCTCTCCTGACTTTTGATTCTGGTGCCCAGGAATCCAACTACCATCGGCTTCCTCAGGTTGTACAGAGTATAAAAGAGCAAGAAGGCGACCGCCGGCACGATCAAGGAGTCCAGGAGGACCCCGACTCCCGCAACGAAGAAGAGCAGGACGTCCGCCCACAGCAGCCAGTTTAGCGAAGTCGCGGTGCTTCCCACCCTCTCCATAAGTTGGGAGGACTTCCTGGAGGAGACGAAGCTGTTCAGGTAGATGAAGAAGTAGACGATCCCGATCAATATGGAGGTCCTGGCCCGGGCGTCCTTTATGGCCAGTAAGACGGGCACCGCCAGGGCCTGGCTCCTGATTATCGGTTGCAGGTAGTCCTTGCCTATTTTGAATAGCGAGTCGAATATCGAGGCATTGACCAGCACCTTACCCATTTGCCGGGTCGAAAATATGGAGCCAAAGCTGGATTTGAATTGATCGGCCATCCGGCTCAGGGAAAGCCGTGGGTTGGTCATATCCCCGTCCAGCTCCTCGGGATAAGTGAGCATCAGTACCAGGTCCAGGCTGTAAGGCAGGATGGTAGCCAGAAAGACCACGTTGTAGTTCCCTCGGTAGAATACGATCAGTGCGGCGATCAGGGCCGAAAGGGCGGAGCCCAGCCTGGAGGCGGATCTGGTTTTCCCGTAATAGCTGACCTGTTGGTCGCCCATCCCCTGGATATCCAGGTACTCCATGATCATCGACTTGTGGGTCCCGGAGCGGAAGGCTTCCCCGCTGGCAAAGAGAATCATGGCCGGGATGAAAAGTAAGAAGTCCGAGTAGAAGTAAAACACCAGAAAGGATACGATATAGGAACTGAAGGAGAAGACCATTGCCCGTCTTCGGCCAGTCAGGTCTGCAATGGCCCCGCTCGGTATCTCGAACAGGTTGACGAAGACCTCCCTGATGCTGATCAGTAACCCGATCTGAAAGAAGGAAAGACCGTTTTCCAGGAAGAAGAGATAGAGAAAAGGTTCGAAAAACCGCAGGTTTTTTAGGAAGCCGTAAGCGGAAAATTTAAATAGCATGGCCGGATAATGGAACGGGATAAAAACTAGAAAATCAACAACTAGTCCCCGGAACCGCCCGGAAATTCGAGATCCGGTTTCCAAAGATGGCGACGGTTACGACGCTATTTAATAAGTTGTTTAAACTTCAAGCTACCTTTCATTGGCTTAAGCGGGGAACAGCCAGGACAACCTTTATTGGGCGGTATAGGCGTTCAACCTATGGAGAGTGTTAGACCATTAAGAAGTTCTTATAATGTAATGGTAGTAAGGCGAGAACACTCTGTTTTAAGGAGGTAAACAATGAGTGAATTGAAAACCGTAGATGAGGTCGAGGTAGGTTACAACAAATCACAGATCTACTGGAGAATTAGCAAACTGGTAGAGAGCGGGATTATGGAACCTCCCCAGCGGGGAGATCGCAACCAGTACCTGCTGGACTCGGGGGAGGTAAAACTTTTGCGGAGGCTTGCGGAACTGGAGGCAAGTCAGGATACCGTCAAAGAGGCCATCGAGCAGCTTGAAGGCGAGGGGCTTGACGATGTGACCGAGGGGGAACTCCGAGAGCGGGTGGCGAAGTTGGAAGATAGGATTGGGGCCTTAGAGGATAGACTTAATACCCTGGAAACAACGTTAGCGGACCATGGCGAGAGGATCCAAAAGTTTGTAGAAAGAAGGGGAAACCAGCTAAGGGGAGGGATGGAAAAGATAAGAGACCTATTTAGGTAATTGGACTATCCTCATCTGGTTTTGGAGAACTTTTAGCGCTTCAAGAAGAACGCGCTTCTCATTTGAAACCAGGCCGCGAACCGCTAAAATATAGTCAACCTTGTCAGCACGGGTAGTTTGAATATCACTTGAAGGTGGGAGTGGTTAAATTGAGTGGCCCGAATCCCGTTCCGAAGATGAAGAAGAAGATGGAAAAGTCGATTGACACCCTGCAGGAAGAACTGACCAGAATACACATCGGACAGGCTAACCCGGCCATGATAGAGG
>CAYZUF010000200.1:0-2216 GCA_964481645.1 uncultured Thermotogae bacterium | reverse complement strand
TGAAACGTGAGGTGGTTCTGGCTTAAAGCGAAGCCAGGTGTAAGTTTAAGTTCCCGTCATGAGGGAGCTGACGATTTACACACAAAGGTTGACACAACCATGGAGAAGTTGAGAGTAAAAAACAAGAAGCGTTACTCATGTGTTAACGACTTACAGGAAATAGAATGAAAAAACTACGAATTGGGTTAGCAGGGACCGGTTTTGCGGGGGAAGTACACGCCAAAGCACTTCAGGAAGTGACCGGGGCCGAACTGGTCGCTGCTTACAACCGGTCGTCGAAAAGGGGTAAGGCATTTGCCGAGGAGTGGGGAGTCGATTTCCAGAGGGATTACGGAGAACTCCTGGACAGAGACGATATAGACCTAATAGATGTATGCACCGCCAGTGGGACTCACGGGGATTTCGCGGTCGCTGCCGCAACAGCGGAAAAGCACCTGATCGTAGAAAAGCCTCTCGAGATTACCCCGGAAAGATGCGATAAAATAATCACTTCCGCGGATCAAAACGGGGTAACTCTCTCCGTCATCTTTCAGAACAGATACAAGCCTTCCGTTCAAAGACTCCGGGAGGCCCTAGAAGAAGATAGCTTCGGGCGTCTGATTATGGGTGAGGCAAGCGTAAAGTGGTTCAGGGCTGAAGATTACTACCAGACCGATTGGAAGGGGACAAAAGAGTACGACGGTGGAGGGGCCTTGCTAAACCAGAGCATCCATACGATCGATCTACTCCAGTGGATGATGGGTAAAGTGAGGTCGGTATATGGGAGGATAGATACTCTGTATCATGATATCGAAGCTGAAGATGCAGGGGTCGCCGTGCTGGAGTTCGAGGACGGGGCACTGGGGACGATCCACGGCTCGACCGCAATTTATCCCGGGTTGAAAGAAGGCCTGAGCATTCACGGCACGAAAGGGAGTGCCGAAATAGAAGGAGATAGCATCAAAACCTGGGAATTCTCCAGCGACAATATGGAAGAAGTAAAAAAGGAATCCTCGGAAGAAGACCAGGGTGGTTCCAGTTCCCCCCAGGGAATTGATAGCGAACTCCACAGGAAGCAACTCCAGGAAATCGTGGACGCAATAAAAACCGGGTCGTCCTTACCTATCGATGGAAAGGAAGGAAAGAAGGCAGTCAAAATTATCGATGCAATTTATCGCTCCTCAAGAGAAGGAGAACCGATTACTCCGCACAAACCACAAAGGTAAAAGAATCATCGCGTAATTCGGTAGGTTGGCGGGGTTGAGTAATCACAGCGACCTAAGGTCCTAACAGCGATTTTTCGTACTCAGAGGGACAATCCCCGTCCCTTTCTCCCGAGGTATCGATCCGGGGATATTTTTTCAAAGGGTGATCTATAAATGGCCAAAAAAGCTTTAATCGTCCAAGGTGGTTGGCAAGAACACGATCCAGAAGGGCTAGCCGAGGTATTCAAGAAGGTATTGGAGGGAGAAGATTTTTCGGTCGAGGTTTCCGATACACTGGACTCCTTCAGTAACGAGGAAAAACTAGACACTCTCGATCTGATAATTCCCATTTGGTCCATGGGCAGCATAGGAGAAGATCAAATCGATCCTCTCTCGAACGCCGTCGAGGGCGGTGCAGGGATTGCCGGTTGCCACGGAGGAATGTGTGACGCCTTCCGCGAGAACACGGAGTGGCAATTCATGACCGGGGGTCAATGGGTGGCACATCCCGGCGGGGACGGCATAGAGCACCGGATTAACATCCAACAAGCTTCCTCAAGCTCGATAGTGGAGGGAATTGAGGACTTCACAATCACCACCGAACAATACTACTTACACGTGGATCCGGCTGTGGACGTCCTGGCTACAACCCGCTTTCCCGTCGCTGAAGGTCCCCATGCTTCCAATGGAGAAGTCGACGTCCCGGTGATCTGGACTAAAAAATGGGGGGAGGGGAGGGTCTTCTACTGTTCTTTAGGGCATCAGTCCGAGATCGTCTCCAGATCCCCGGTAAAAGAACTAATACGAAGGGGCTTCCTCTGGGCTGCAAAAGGGGAATAGGGAAACTCACTTTACACTTGTTTCGGATGATCTCTTTCCGTATCGTTCAATCGGCTTAGCTATGCCGGTTAAAATCAAGAATTGACCCAGTCCCGGTTCACTTCTCCGAGGGGGTTACGAACTTACGATGGACTTCGGGCTCATAATTCTACCGCTATTTGCGGGAATCCTAATAGGGTATTTTGATTTTTG
>CAYZUF010000199.1:0-2225 GCA_964481645.1 uncultured Thermotogae bacterium | reverse complement strand
GCAGGTCCGTCCCTTCTTCGAGATTATTCTCGATGATCCCAAAAGTGGCGATCCAGAGACCCATTTTTAGATCTCCAAACACCAGCAATTTATCCCCGGCATCTATATCGTGATCTTCCCTTGCTTCCGCCGGTATCACTACCTGTCCCCGCTCACTTACGGTTACCGACCCGTAAAACTTTTTGCCCTCCGGTGGCTTATCTTCTTTCATGTTCCACCTCACACAATTTACAAGATATTACTTACTTACAAGAAATACTTAACAAATAAAGCTAACAATTTTGTGGTCGGATGTCAAGCTACAGACGATGGTAATGAACCGAAATCTGTGAGAGCAACTTGGATTTTGCCGAGCAAGTTGATAAGATCACCAAGATTCTGAAGCGAGATCCGGGGTGAATCTCATCCAATTCTGGGAAAATTTCGCTAAAGTTCTCGACAAGATCCATTTTTCCAAATTACGGGGCCTAAAGAAGTGAAAACAATTCAATTCGATTCGAACCACTTCCTGTCCGGAATTAAGTCCGCCACGGGGATAGCGATTGGCTACCTGCCGATCGGCATGACCTACGGGATTCTTGCCCGGACCGGAGGACTTTCGCTTTTCGAGACGGTCGCAATGAGTTTGATAGTCTACGCCGGTGCCTCACAGTTCGTCGCTTTAAATCTAATCGCAATGGGGGTAAACCCGGTCCAGATCGTATTTACCGTATTTATGGTCAATCTGCGCCATTTCCTGATGAGCACTTCTTTAAGCGAAAAAATCGGCAAAAACAAACCTTATCTGGAAGCCGTCTACTCCTTCGGGGTAACTGACGAAACGTTCGCCGTCTCTTCGCTGGAGGAAGGAGAAATTTCGCCGTCTTTCATGTTCGGCCTGACCTCCCTCGCCTACCTGAGCTGGGCAACGAGCTCCGGGGCCGGCTACCTGCTAGGCAGAGGGTTGCCGTCCGTATTGAAACAGGGGATGTCGATCGCTCTCTACGCACTCTTCATTGGTCTGCTGGTTCCCTCGGCCCGGAAAAACAAAACGGTTTTGCTAATTGCAGGCCTGTCCGGCGGGTTAAACAGCGGTTTGAGGCTGATCCTCTCAACCGGATGGTCTCTAGTTGTGGCAAGCTTGACTGCGGCCCTCTTCGGCTCCCTCTTTTTTGCCCGAAACCGGGAAACCTCTCAATCGGGTGGTCCCCTCGATGACGACTGAGGCCCTATTACCGGTCATTCTGGGCATGGCGGTCGTTACCTACATCCCCCGAATGTTACCGTTCGTGCTGTTCAGAGAGATCGAATATCCCCCGTTAGTTCAGGAGGTACTGGAAAACCTCCGCTACGCTATCCTGGGAGGCTTGATCTTCCCGGGGATATTTCTCGTCCAGGAGAACCATTACTTTGGGATCATCGGGGGTGTAGTTGCCTGTATCCTCTCCTATCTTGATCTCGATATAGTACTCGTCGTTCTCGGTACTATAGGGGCTATGACCCTGTACTCATTTCTCGTTTGAACCGACCGGGAACCGTGTAGCCAGAAATTTAAAGCGAACCAGAAACGGGGCCGGTTGAGAACAAGGTCCAGGGATTTAGAGTTTTAAAACACAAACTGTCTAAGTCCACGGTTAACCAGATATAGCCCAGCACCTTCTAAGTCCCGATATCCCGCCGCTGAAACCCGTACATTCCAATAGCAAACAGAACGACAGTAGCCGCCAACATTATGCCAACATCGCCAAAGTCTATTCCGTTCTGCAGGACTTCTGCGCCATCGTAATAATGAAAGACCGAAGCCGGGCGGAACGGTTCTAAACTCTCTACAACCTCGGCCATGCTGTTGACCAGGTACGATATTACCCCAATAGCACTGGCTACGGCGGTCCCTATTCCCCGACTGCCTGTAAGACCTCCGAGAGCTAGGGTAAAAGAGCCAAACACTGCGCCCAGTAAGACCAGGCTAAAGGAAACTTCGGCCAGGGAAAGAAAGGAAAGTCCCATGTTTGCCAGGGAGGTGGTGACGATATTGCCCAGCCAAAAGTAAAGCCCCAAAACGACTATTCCCGCCATCAGGGCGAAAAACTTTTGCGAGTAGACTCCCACTCGCGAAACAGGATTGGTGAGCAACAGGTTCAACGTTCCCTCTTCCTCCTCCCCTGTAAGCGAAGAAGAGGCAAAAGAGACGGAAAATACGATAAAAACGATGGGGCCTAGCAGAGGTAGCAATTCGGTATTAAGCC
>CAYZUF010000198.1:0-2261 GCA_964481645.1 uncultured Thermotogae bacterium | reverse complement strand
GACAAAAACCAGCCGATTCCTCCCCAGGGGGTGCCCTGGGGCTTCCTCGGCAAGTTTTGGTGAAAAATGGAACTGACCAGAAGAAAATTTATCAAGCTCCTGGGTACCGCGTCGCTTGCAACTATATCGGGGGAGCTGGCTTATCCGAAGTCCGCCGAAACAAAGCTGGAAGAAATCAAAATAGCCTATCCTCCGAGCATGGCCGCGCTACCTCTGGCAAAGGGAACCGAAAAAGAGTTTTTCCTGGGGGAAGACAGGGTTAAGCCATTCTCCGAGCAGAATACTAAGCTGAACCTCATTCCTGCCAAAGCTTCAAGTGATGCAGCCAGACTCGTCGACGGCGGGCGAGCTGATTGCGGTATAACCGGGCTCGCGAGCTCCCTTTACGCTATCCGGGGGGCAGGAAACCTCAAAATCACCTCCACGGCATTTGATCCAAACGAAGCTGGAAGGCATCTGGGCTTGATTAGCAGCAGTCTCTACGAAATTTCTTCCGTACCCGACCTGGTGGAAAACTGGCTGGATAACTCAGCCGGGAAATCCATCATCCTCTCTCTTCGCCGGGATGACCATTACTCCACGGATCAATTGCTGAAGGGAGAGGGTTACCACGAGAACGACAATATCTACTACAGGGAGCAGGAGGATCTAAAATCACGACTGTTCGGTCTACTAAATGGGAATTTTATCTCCACCGTTCTACCGGAGCCTCTATTGTCACTCTCTCTGGAAAATCCGGCGTTCGAGGGATTTCAGGCGAATCTCCTTAGTGATTACCACGACGTGGCACTCCCACCGTTCGTTTTCGTTTTCAACCAAAAAGTACTGGAAGAAAACCCCGAATTGGTGGAGAGATTTTATCGAGGATGGTCTACCGCTTTAGAGGAAACTAACTCCAGTACCAAACTTCACCTACTGGACCTGGCAACAAAAATACTATCGGAGACCGATCCCACACTACGAAGGGCAATTGAAAATACGGAGGTTACAGAAGAATTTGCCAACCTGTTTGAGGTTCCCAATTTCAAAAGTCCTAAGCCATTAGATAAAGTGGTCTTTTCTTCCCTTCTGGACTGGACAATTTCCAAAGGTTACTTGAAAGAAAAAATACCTTTTGAGCGGGCTTACGATGGATCTTCGGCGCTATTAGCCGAGGAATCTAAATGATAGCCATTTCCAACCTCACGGTTGAGTACCAGTCCGGTGGAGCCAGTGAGCGGGTCATTTCCGGTCTCAGCCTTTCTTTGAAAGAAGGAGACAGTCTCGGAGTTATCGGTCCTAACGGTTGCGGCAAGACCACTCTGCTTCACACGATCGCGGGCTTGCACCGGAACTATTCCGGTCGGTTGCAAATTGATACCACCGAAGACAAGATCGCTTTGATCCTTCAGGAGATTGGGCTATTGCCCTGGAAGACAATCTGGAAGAATGCAATGCTGGGTCTGGATCTTGGCAGGCAGGGGGATCGGGGGGAAGTCGAGGAGATACTGCGAGAACTCGGCCTATACCAACTAAAGGACAACTTCCCGTCCCAGCTGTCAGGAGGGCAAAAGCGAAAGCTAGGTCTGGCCAGAGCGTTAGCGGTAGATCCGAAGATCCTTTTGATGGACGAGCCCCTGGTTTCGCTGGACGAGTTCACCAGAGAAAGATTACAAAATAGAATACTGGAACTCTGGAGAGCGCGGAACTTAACCATGATTCTGGTAACTCACGATATCGAAGAGGTTGCCTTTCTCGGCCGAAAGATCGCTGTCCTCTCCTCGGCTCCGGCAAACTTGAAAAGCTACGTCAAAAACAACCGGATGGGGAGTCCCGACTTTCGCCGGAGCAAAGAATTCTACGAGATAGTTCGGCGAACCAGAGAGGAGCTTCCATGAAAAAGGGGATCGTCCGATACGGGATAAGTTTCGGGGTCACTATCCTTCTCTGGTGGCTGGCCAGTATAACCGTGGATCTCCTGCTTTCCGGACCCAAGAGCTCAGTGCTCCCTAACCCGGTTAGCGCGTTTTCCACGTTAATTAATCACTGGGGAATAATCTGGCCGAACTTCGTCCGAAGTGCTCTACGGCTCGTAATTTCCCTGATAGCAGCAATCTTCGTGGGCACCGCAGCGGGTTTAATCATAGGATTCGAGGAAAAGATTAGCAGGTTCGCCTCGCCGATACTATACCTGGTTTACCCGGTTCCAAAAATAGTATTTCTTCCCGTAACTCATCTTACCCCCCTAAACTAAAAATAAAAAGGACCGCAATTGTCCAATG
>CAYZUF010000197.1:0-2309 GCA_964481645.1 uncultured Thermotogae bacterium | reverse complement strand
ATTCGTAGTACCTGTTTTTGTTCTCCTCGAACCTTCCGTAGACTTCTGCTTCATTATAAAGCTGAAAGTTGTTAGGTATCTGCACCCCGTTTGGACAGGGCATGCAGTAGTTGCACCCGGTACATCCCACGGGGGAGAGGTCGCGGTACTTCTGGGCGGCCTCCTCCATAAGCCGGACCTCTTGCTTACTCAATTTTCCAATCCGGGATCCCCTGGCAAGTTCCACGTTCTCTTTGACCTGCTCCAGCGTGCTCATTCCGCTCAGTACAACTGAAACCTCGGGTTGATCCCAGAGCCAGTTCAGCGCCCAGCTCACCGGGCTTCTCTCGCTTTCGGTCTTGCTCCAAATATCCTTTATCTCCTCCGGAGGTTCGGCCGCCAGTTTGCCCCCTCGGAGCGGCTCCATGATTACTACGGCCAGACCTTTTGAGTTCGCGTATTTCAGTCCCTCCATTCCCGCCTGAAACTCCCTGTCCAGGTAGTTGTACTGAATCTGACAGAAGGTCCAGTCGTAGGAATCCACGATATCCTTAAAAACGTCGAGGTCGTCGTGAAACGAAAACCCGGGATGGGCGATCTTCCCCTCCGCCTGTACCTTGTCCAGCCAATCGAAAACCCCTACCTCCTGGTAGTTCTCCCAATACTCCCGGTTCAAAGCATGAAGCAGGTAAAAATCTATTTGATCGACTCCAAGTCTCTCCAGCTGCTTATCAAGATACTTGTCCATATCACCCGGTTCCTCTATCAACCAGGAAGGAAGTTTCGTAGCCAGTCTTACCTGATCGCGATAACCGTCTTCAAGGGCCTTGCCCACCACCGGTTCGCCCTCTTCGTCGTGATAGGGCCAGGCGGTATCGACGTAGTTAACCCCGTGATCGATGGCGTACCTTATCATGTCTATGGCTTCTTCCTCGACGATATTTCCTTCGTCCTCCCCTTCGGTGGGAAGCCTCATTGCCCCAAAACCCAGAGCCGAAGGTTTCCAGTCAAGCTGGCCAAATTCTCTGTACTGCACTTATATCACCCTTTGTTGGCTTGTCATTTTTGTTTCATCTTGAATATTGGTTTTCTAAGACGATCCGATAACTTTCACCCGGATTTTTTGGAGGTACATCCCATAGATCCGGAGGTACTCCTGCCAAATAACCCCATACTTCGGCGATAATAGCCGGTTCTAATAAACCGGGTAAACATCCCGGGAGCCGTTCTCCTTCAACCGGCAAAGGTGGGAAAATCTATTATTGACCTAATCTATTCTTCAAAATTTACGTAGTTATCTCTAGTCTCACAAACGGGGCAGACTTCCGGTGCTTCGCCCTCCACCGTATGCCCGCAGACGCTACAGACCTGAATATCTCCTATATCGGGGTCTTCTCCTTTCTCGACGATTCCCATGGCGTCTTTATACATCTTCGCGTGTGTCTTTTCCGCTTCGAGAGCCCACTCAAAAGATTTCTTTGCCGCGCCCTCGTTCTGCATTTTCGCCACTTCCAGATAAGTGGGATACATCTCTTCGACTTCGAAAGTTTCACCGTCAATTCCCTTCTGGAGGTTGGCAGCGGTATCCCCGACGCCGTAAGGAGTCTCCGCAACTGCGGTTCCGGCCTCCTCGGGGGATCTTCGCAGGTGATTGGTCGCGTGAACCCTTTCCGCGTAGGAAATCGCTCCAAACAGCCGGGCAACGTTGGGGAAGCCTTCGTTTTCAGCAACCTCAGAATAAATCTGATACCTCATGTTTGCCTGACTCTCACCGGAAAAAGCGTTTCGCAGGTGTGACTTGGTCATCTCAGAAACTTCTCCCATTTATTTCACCTCTGGCAAAAATTGTAGCATTTAAAGGATTAAAAACAAACGGGTCCGATCCTACGTTTTCTAGGGTAAACCTCTTTATTCTTCAGGTCAAGGAGTCGCTTGAATCCCGTTATCCCCCGATGGAGAGGGCAATTACGTCCGATTCATGGCCTCGCCACCGCTAGTTCTATTTAATTACAAACTTTCACATTCATCCCAGGTCTCAGGCAGGATAATTCTGCTTTATTTTGATAAAACGATCAAGAAGGAGCTGGCGATAGAATTTGAACGCCAACTCCGATCTATTAGGTTCGACAAAAGCCGACTGTAGTTTGTCCGGGGAGGGGATTTACTCTAGAATTTGGTGGATTTGATTACTATTGCTTCTTGAGTGCGGTCCCTTGCGGAGGTTCACCAACCACTTATGCTACTTGGAATAGATATTGGTTCAATAACAGTAAAAGTAGTTCTCCTTGACGGGAAGGGAGGCCTTGTAAAAAGCTACTACCGCAGATCAA
>CAYZUF010000196.1:0-2334 GCA_964481645.1 uncultured Thermotogae bacterium | reverse complement strand
ACGATCAAGGCAAACCCCCAGGGTTTCATCTTCCTGGTTACATCGAACACCTCGGAGACCCCGTACCGGCTCACGATCAGGGCGGCAGCAAAACTGAGGGAGACCCCGACCAGGGTGGTATATTCGGGAACCGGAACCGAGAAAGACGCCTTCAAAACTACGTCCACCACCGGAGCCAGTAGTATGACCCCCAGCGGAACCAGCAGACCGCGAAGGGAGAAGTCGTCAGCATAGCTCATCCCCGTTTTCGTCTCCCGGAGAAGAAAAAAATAGCCGAGCAGGACCGTCAGCAGGAGAAATGGCGCCAAGTAAGGGATCGTAGCATAAACGTTCAACCCCGCAATTTTCGCCGAGGCGATAAGTGCCGGCCCCAGAGGATAAACCAGAAACAATATGTGGCGAAACCAGACGTTGATAACCGCTTTAGTATCCCCGGAGAGGTCTTCCCCGGTACTCTCGACCATCGGCGCCGACAGGAGGGCGCCTCCGGGCATGGGCAACATTCCGAGCAGTGCTGGAGAGGTAGCCAGAAAAGGGCGCTTGCCTATTCTCATGTTGCGGACCAGGTTCTTCATCTCCCCGCTCTCCTCCAGTATTCCCCCCACCATGGCAATTATCCCTACCAATCCGGCAAGAGAGAGTACGGAAGGGTCGGAGAATGTAATCAGAATTTGATTGAAAAAACCCTTCACAGGAAGAGTCAGCAGCCCCAGGACGGTAGCCGCAATGAACATCCCCAATGACAGGTTCTTCTGAGCAATAACCAGCAATAAGGTTAAAGATACCGCTAAAGCTATCCAGGTAAGCATCCAACCCTCCTACATTTTCCTCGACGGCAATAAACGAAAAAACCTGGTAAAAACTAACTAATTTTGCCCCCTCCTACAAGCCCGCAAAGGTTGGTGGCCCTCATTTTCTCCGGTCATTATTGTGAATCGTCGGTTTGTCTATTATAACTTAGACCTAAACGGGCCGAAAATCTCGCTCCGTTCACCTGATGAGGTTCTCCGCTTACCCGGGGCATGACCCCCCGAACAGAAGCAATAATGGATAAAACATGACTGAAACCACTACGAGAGTCGAGCGTCTGAAGGACGACATATTAAACGGACCGATAGTTAAAACCCTCCTGGTACTGGGCTGGCCGGTGATGGTATCGAACGCCCTCCAGATGCTCTACAACCTGGTCGATACCTACTGGCTGGGGAAAATCGGGAAGGTCGCCGTAGCCGCCCCAACCGTGGGTTTTCCGGTGGTATATATGCTGATCTCTTTGGGATTCGGCTTCTCCATCGCTGGAGTTTCCCTGGTCTCCCAGCATACCGGGGCGGGGAGTTCGGAGAACGCCAACAGGGCCGCGGGCCAGGTTATATCCTTTATGCTGGTCAGCTCTATCCTGCTGGCGGCGATCGGTTACGCGATAGCACCGGGATTGCTTCGGACTTTAATGGGCGTTCCCGAGGACGTCTTTCCCAAAGCCCTGGTTTACATCCGGATAATTTTTGCCGGTCTCCCCCTTATGTTCGTCTTCTTTGCCTTCAGATCCCTGATAAGGGGAATTGGGGACATGGTCACTCCCATGCTTGTGACCGGCTCCTCCGTGATAGCAAATATGCTTCTGGACCCGGTGTTGATATTTGGCCTGGGAGGTCTCCCGGAATTGGGGGTGGCCGGAGCGGCCATAGCAACCGTCCTGAGCCGCGGTGTGGCTTCGCTGGCCGCGATCTATCTCCTCTTCTCGGGGAGGCTGCAAATAAAATTACACCTCCGGAGCCTCCTGTTGAAATTAAGATGGGTAAAGCAAATCCTGAAAATCGGCCTGCCGTCGGCCATCGGACAGATGGGGACCGCCGTCGGATTCGTCCTGTTGATGGGACTGGTTTCCCGCATCGGAGTGGTGGCGGTATCGGCCTACGGGATCGGTCAGAGGATCATCGGACTGCTAAATATAGCCATCTGGGGGCTGGCCTCTCCCCTGACCACCATGATCGGGCAAAACATCGGAGCCAAGCAAGAGTCCAGGGCCTCGTCAACGGCCAAGAGAGCTTACGTCCTCTCCTTTACCGTTCTCATGGCTCTGGCCTTATTCGTCTTCCTGCTGAGACGCCCCTTATTTCGGATATTCATTGCCGACCCGGCAGTAATCGACGCGGGTGCGAAGTTCATCACGGTATTTATCTGGTCGATTCCCTTCTTCGGACTCTTCGTTCTAACCAGCTCGGTTTTCCGGGGTTCGGGGCATACAAGGCCACCGATGATCATGTCCCTGATCCGACTTCTCCTGCTCCGGGTCGGGGTGTCTTACCTCCTCGCTTTCGGGATAGTGGGAGTAGA
>CAYZUF010000195.1:0-2398 GCA_964481645.1 uncultured Thermotogae bacterium | reverse complement strand
CAACGCTCCTCTGGAAGAGATAGTAATGGCCCTCAAACACCTGGAAGACCTCGACCTGGGGTTCAAGACGAGCGACTTTCTGGAACTCTCGGAGTACGTCGCCCAGGCCTCCGCTCAGGACCTTCCCGTCTCCAAGGCCATAGTGGGCTCCAATACCTTCGCGCACGAATCGGGAATCCACGCCGACGGCGTACTGAAGGACTCCGAAACCTACGAGGCATTCACCCCGCAGGAGGTGGGAGCCGAAAGACAGCTGGTCATCGGTAAACACTCGGGAAAGAGGGCAATTCTGGCCAAGTTCGAGAAGGAATACGGGATTGAACTGTCCGACGAGGAGGCGGAGGCGCTGTTGCCCAGGGTCAGGAAGCTGGCGGTGGAGCTGAAAAGAGCGCTGTTCGATAAGGAACTGGTTTCGCTCTACGAAGAGATGGAGACCGAACAAGAAGAGCAAGCAGAGGAGGTAGTATAACTTTGACCGAAGAAGCAGGAATGACGATCTCGGAGAAGATCCTGACTGAGAAATCGGGGCAGCAAGTAGCTGCCGGGGAGATAGTCGTGGCCGACCTCGATCTGATGATGTTCCACGACGGGACTTTCCATCTGGTTAAGGAAGCCTGGGAAGAGATAGATGACGGGAAGGTGGTGGATCCCGACCGGGTAGTAATGGTGATAGACCACAGTGCTCCGCCCCCCACGGCGGGAGCAGCCAACCTGCACAACCAGCTCAGGGACTTCGCCGGCAATCACGGGATCAAACTTTACGACTCCGGAGAGGGTATCTGTCACCAGCTGGTACCGGAGAGAGGGCACGTGGTCCCCGGGGACCTGGTGGTGGGAGCCGATTCTCATACCGTCACCTACGGGGGAATCAACGCCTTCTCCACGGGCGTAGGGGCGACGGATCTGGCCGCCGCACTCCATACCGGGAAGTTATGGTTCAAGGTCCCGGAGTCCATCAGGGTCAACCTGACCGGTAGGCTCGAGGATGGGGTCTACGCCAAGGATTTAATCCTCTGGCTGGCGGGGGAGCTGACCGCCGACGGAGCCACCTACGAGACGCTGGAGTTCGGCGGAGAAGGGATGGAATCGCTGAGCATTCCGGGGAGATTTACGGTGGCAAACATGGCAATTGAACTGGGCGGCAAGGCGGGAATCATGGAACCGGACCAAACCTCCCTCGATTGGGTCAAGAGACATTCGGATAGGGAGCCGAATCCGGTAAAGCCCGATCCGAACGCGGTATACGAGGAGACCGTCGACCTGGACCTCTCCTCGTTGACCCCGTCAGTGGCGGCTCCCCACGCCGTAGACAACGTATCGCCGATAGGTGAACTGGAGGGAACGGATATAGATCAGGCCTTCATCGGCACCTGCACCAACGGTCGACTGGAGGATCTGAAAGAAGCAGCAGAGATAGCGGAAGGTCAACAGGTGGCCGAGGAGGTCAGGCTAATTGTGGCTGCCGCCTCCAGGGATGTCTATCGGAAGGCGGCGGAGGAGGGAATCTTGAACACGCTCGTGGAAGCGGGTGCTTCGGTAATTGCTCCCGGTTGCGGTCCCTGCCTGGGAACACACAACGGAATTCCAGCGGACGACGAAACGGTAATCTCCACCGCCAACCGGAACTTCAAGGGGAGAATGGGAAACGAGAGCGCGGGAATCTATCTCGGGTCGCCGGCGACGGTCATGGTCTCGGCAATTGAGGGTAAAATTACCGATCCTCGGAAATACGTCTAAATTAACTGGACGGTTTCTCTGCGTAGGTTAACCTCAAATGGCTTAAAATTGTCCAATTAACAAATGAATTTGGTAGACCCAGGAGGAAAACCATGAAAGAGACAGAATTAACCGGAAAAGCTCACAAATTTGGGGACGACATAAATACCGACTACATAATTCCGGGTAAATACCTGATGAAGGTCACCGACGACGACGAACTGGCGGAACACGCAATGGAGGGTGTGGATCCGGATTTCAGGAACAAGGCGGAGCCGGGGGACTTTATCGTGGCCGGAGATAACTTCGGTTCCGGCTCCTCCCGAGAGGAGGCACCCACAGTAATCAAGCATTCCGGGGTGGGGGCAGTCCTGGCCAAATCCTTCGCCCGGATCTTCTACAGGAACTCGGTGAATATCGGTTTGCCCATCGTGGAGTGCAATACGGACCGGATCGATCAGGGAGACCAGCTCTACGTCAACCTGGAGGAGGGAAAGCTAAAAAATAAGGACCGGGGCACGGAGATAGAAATTTCCCCCCTGCCGGAGGAGATGGAGACGATTCTGGAGGACGGGGGATTGGTCCCTCACCTCGACAAACACGGAACTTTCAGTCTTTAAACTATGGAGAAAGTAAACGTTTCTCTAATCACCGGCGACGGTATCGGTCCGGAAATCAGCCG
>CAYZUF010000194.1:0-2431 GCA_964481645.1 uncultured Thermotogae bacterium | reverse complement strand
AGGATGCGGGGCTGGTTTACAATGTAGCTGGCCCTCTCGGACTGGGGATACTGGAAGCGGTCAAAGAGGACTTAGAGCAGGACGGAAAAGACGGTGGGCCTCCGTTTATGATTGGTGTCGATTCCAACCAGGATTACATGGGAAATGGAAACAAGGTGCTGGCCAGCGCGATGAAGCGTGTAGACAGAGCAGCCTATGTGGCCGTCCAGCGGACCGTTGAAGGTAACTTCCAGGGTAAGACGGAGTCCTTTGGCCTGGACGACCAGGGAGTGAGCTTGAGCCGGTACAGCCAGCTTGCCGATTTTGTTCAGTTCGGCATAAAGGGTGGGCAGATCAAAGAGGAGAACGTGGAAACGATCAAGGAAAACTGGTTGAAGATGCGAGAGGATATACCGCAGTCCATCTGGACCGGCGTAAACGAACTGGAAAATTCCATCGTAGCGGGAGCCATCACTCTTCCTTCACCGGGTACGGAAAAAGAAATGAAGGAAGTTAGAGAACAATATCCGTAGGCCAGGCAACCAAAAAGCCCACCGCCAGGCGGTGGGCTTTTTATATTTCCTATGGCCGGAGAAGATTAAAACAATAGAGTGAGCAATGAAAAGACCTTGCTCCGGGCGGAGGGGATTTCCAAAGGTTTCCCCGGCGTCTGGGAGCATTTAATACTCAACGAGATAGATTTTGACGTCAAGGCCGGCGAAGTCCATACCCTTCTCGGGGAAAATGGGGCGGGAAAAACGGTTCTGGCAAACATCCTTTCCGGCTTCTACGCCAGCACGGCGGGCAGAATAATTATCCAGGGAAAAGAAGTCGAACTAAATTCCCCCCAGGACGGTCTCCAGCACGGGATAGGGATGATTCATCAGGAAGTAATGCTGGCTAAACCTTTCACCGTCGCTGAAAACGTGGCTCTGGGAACCTCGGACCCCAATCTTTCCTATCCCCTCCATAAGGTGGAACGCAGGATCAGGGAACTCTCGGAGGACTATGGACTGGAGGTCGATCCCACCGCCAGAGTAGGAGGTCTCTCGGCCGGCGAACAACAACGGGCCGAGATACTCAAAGTCCTCTATCACGAACCCCAGGTCCTAATCCTGGACGAACCCACTTCCCTCTTAACTCCGCAGGAAGCGGACCAGCTCTTTCAGGTGCTTAGAGAAATGGCCGACGAGGGCTTCGGCATAGTCTTTATAACCCACAAGATGGAAGAAGTGATGGAGGTCTCGGATAGAGTCACCGTGCTGAAACTGGGAAAAGTAATGGGCGAAACCGATATCGAGGAGACGAATGAAGAAGAATTGACCGAGATGATGCTCGACGAAAAGATACCCATCCAGCTTGAGAGAAAAGAGTTCCCCGAAAGAGAGACCTCGCTCTCAGTGGAGAACCTTCGGGTTATCGGCCCTCGAGGGAGCGAGAAGGTGAAAGGGGTCTCTTTGGACTTGAGGAAAGGAGAGATACTTGGAATTGCGGGGGTATCGGGTAACGGCCAGTCCGAACTCCTGGAAGCAATTACCGGGCTTCGGGAAATAGATCGGGGCCATCTCGTGATCGAAGGGAAGGAAATGACCGATGCTTCCCCCCGGGAAATCCAGGATAGAGGTGTGGCTCACATGCCCGAAAAGCGCCGGGAGATAGGTGTCGTAGAGCCCATGTCGGTGGGCGAGAATATGGTGCTCCGTAATTATCGCCACCGGCCTTTTTCCAATTATTCTATTTTGAACCGGTCTGCCATAACAGAACACGCGGAAAGGATAATCGATGAGTTCGACGTAGTGGCTCCCGATATCTGGCAGTCGGAGACCAGGATACTTTCCGGAGGAAACATCCAGCGGATGATTCTGGGGCGAGAAAGCTGGGGGGATCCACCGATAGTTGTGGCCTCCCACCCCACTCACGGCCTGGACAGGAGGGCGGTTAGCCACACCTGGGATCTATTTATCGATCTCCGGGACGATGGTTCTGCAATCCTTCTGGTTTCCGAGGATCTGGAGGAGGTAATTTCCTTGAGCGATAGAATTGCAGTTATGTTTGAAGGGGAGATTGCCGGAATTGTCGACGCCGACCAGACGGACAAGAGAGAACTGGGAATGATGATGACCGGAGCCTGAAGGATTTGGTGAAACTTGATGCTACAAAAACTATACGAACGCTCAAAGCCCATCTTGAATTCCATCATAGCCGGATTACTCGGTCTATCGGTGGGAGCAATTATTATGGCCGTGTGGGGCTATCCACCGATCCAGGCCTACCAGGCGTTATTTTCCGCGGTGGCGGGGAGCTTCTATGGCTTCAGTTCAACTCTGGCCAGCGCAACTCCTCTGATACTGACCGGGCTAACTTTCGCCATAGGAGTTCGGGGAGGGATATTCAACATCGGCGCTGAGGGTCAGTTGTACATGGGGGCCCTGGCGGCCGTTGCAGTTAGTCT
>CAYZUF010000193.1:0-2439 GCA_964481645.1 uncultured Thermotogae bacterium | reverse complement strand
ACCTGGCCGGGGGACTCATCTCGCTGGCCGAGGAGAACGCGGACCTACCCATGCTGGGCCGAACGCATGGCCAGCCGGCCTCCCCCACCACCCTGGGCAAGGAATTCGCCGTCTTTCTCTCTCGCCTGAGCGACCAACTGGGGAAACTGAGGGAGGCAAAAGATAAACTGACCGGCAAGCTGGCCGGAGCAACCGGCAATCTGAATGCCCATTCGGACAGCTATCCGAATACGGACTGGGTCGCTTTTTCCCGTAATTTCGTCCGGAAATACGGGCTGGTGCCGAGTCCGGCCGTTACCCAGATCGAGCCCCGGGACAACCTGGCCAACCTCTTTCAGCTCATCTCCCGGGTCAACAACGTCCTCGTCGACCTGGCCCGCGATAGCTGGACCTACATTTCCCGGGACTACTTCTACCAGGAAGGAAAGAAATCGGAGGTCGGATCATCCACCATGCCTCAGAAGGTCAATCCCATCGACTTCGAGAACGGGGAGGGAAACCTGAGCAAGGCAAACTCGGACCTGGAATTCCTCTCCAATTACCTGACCACCTCCCGACTCCAGCGAGACCTCTCCGACTCCACGGTGAGGCGAAACATTGGCGTCGCCTACGCCCACTCGCTGATCGGCTACAAGAGCGTGGCCCGGGGTCTGGAGAAGATGGAGCCCAATCGAGAGGCCCTGCAGAAGGACCTGGCTGACCATCCCGAGGTACTAGCCGAGGCCTGGCAGACTTCACTGAGAAAGTACGGCCACTCCGACGCCTACGAGGTGGTAAGGGATCTGACCCGCGGGGAAAAGCTGGACGCGGAGACCGTAGACGAGGTAATAGAAGAACTACCCCTGCCCCCCAACGAAAAGGGGAGACTGAGAGAGCTGAAGACCGAGGACTACACAGGAAAAGCGGAAGAGATAACCAGATCCGTGGTGGAGGAGGTCAGAGAGGAGCTGCCGATTCGGGAAGTTTGACCCGCTTAGCGGTACCGGTCCAGCGCCTTGAGCCTCTTGCTCAACTCGGGATGGGTGGTAAAGAGTTCGAAGAGTTTTTTACCGAAGCCGGGACTCCTCTTCTTGTACTTTTCCACCATTTCCCGATCGGATAGGTTTTCGTCCCCCGCTTCCACGTCCGGATCGGCGATGAACAGAGCCTTCATTCCCGAGCCCAACGGGTTCAGTCCCATACTGTTGGTACCTCCGCCACCGGCCCCAGCTCTCGCCTGAGACTGCCGGTCCCGCTCCTTCAGCTCGGCCATCTTGCTTTCTATCTTGACCAATCCTTCCTGGAGCTTGCGGGATCCCTCGAAGACCGAGGTGGCCCCGAAATGATCCGCGTAATATTCCCGGAGTCTGGAGAACCAGAGGATGGCCAGGTTCAACAGAAAGTAGAGGAGCATCGCTCCCAGAGCCACCGCTATCAGCGCGCCGCCGTTTCGCCTTCTGCCCCCGAGGAAAGAGGACCAAAGCAGCGACCTGCCCAGCATCATGAATATGGCGGGAAGGATGGAGAGAAACATCATCACTTCGGCGTCGTTGTGGACCACGTGCCCCATCTCGTGGCCGACCACGGCTTCCACTTCCTCTTCCTCCAGGGTGTTCAACAGCCCTTCGGTCACCGCCACCTTTTTTCCGGTGGAAAAGTTGCCATAGGCAAAGGCGTTAGGCATACTCATTTTGGAGATCATGACCTGGGGCTTGTCTATCCCGTTCTTCCGGCTCAAATTCTCGACGACCCGATGGAGCTGGGGATATTGCTTTCTTGGCGCCTCCTCGACCTTCATCGAGTACTCGACCATTCGGGGACCGAAGTACCACTGCAGGAAGAAGAAGGGAACTACGAAGATTAAGGTCCAGATGAAGGGGAGTCCGAGGATCCCGTTTAACAGGAACGCGGCTCCCAGGGTGGTAATCCCGATAATCAGGCCGATGCTTCCCAGCATCCCCAGTTTCAGCCTCAAGGTACCCATATCATCCCCCTCCTTCGAGTGAGTGATCCCTTAAATTATATTTCCGAAAATCGAGGGGAACAACCGCCGGCTTCCAGAAGCGCTCAATTCTCGGAGAAACCACCAGTTCGCAAGGAGTTCCCCCGCCTGGAGTGGGGAAAAGCTTAATAGACCAACGGGGGCCGGGGACCCCTCAGCTGAAGCACGAACAATAGCAGGCAGGGTCGCTGCGCCCAGCCCATGGCTTTTCTACTCCAAGCAGGGCGAGTCCCCGTGCTCGCCCGATAGGTAGCCCATCGGGCACACTTACACCCTTTTGAGCACGCAAGTCAGGAATTTCCACCCTCTCGGCGGACAACTGCTAAAGGAAATGCCCCGGTAGGGAATCCCCAATTAGCAGGCCAAGCACGGGGACTCGGCCTGCTAATTAGAAAGAGTCCTCCTCATCTTTAACACCAAATCCCAACTCAAACCCATGAAACCCCCTAGGAGTGGCA
>CAYZUF010000192.1:0-2456 GCA_964481645.1 uncultured Thermotogae bacterium | reverse complement strand
TTAGAGCTCATTTCCCAGCCCCTCGATTTCCTGGGGATCAATTATTACACCCGCGCATTGGTCGAATGGGACGAAGGAGAAGAGTTGAATTTCAAAAAGATCCACCCACCAGATGCCGACCTGACCGATATGGGGTGGGAGATCTATCCGCAGGGCCTGGTGGATTTGCTATCCAGAGTTGACCGGGATTACGGCCCGGAGGAAATCTATATTACCGAAAACGGGGCTGCTTTTGAAGACGAGATTGACGGGGACGGCAGGGTCCACGACGAAAGGAGGATAAATTACCTTTCCGAACATTTTGAAGCCCTGGAATCCGTGGTGCAAAAAAATATTCCCCTGAAGGGGTATTTCCTCTGGACCCTTATGGATAACTTTGAGTGGAGTCACGGGTATACCAAGCGGTTCGGCATTGTTTACACGGATTACGAAAACGACCTCCGACGGATTCCCAAGGATAGCGCTAGATTCTACGAGGAGGTTATAGCAAGTTAGAAAGATAACTGGAAACAGGAGCCGGTATTCTCGCCATCGTTTGGGATGTAGGGATCAGGAGGTGAGTTTCTACCGGCGATTAACTGTCCGGACAAAAGAAGCCCCGCTTTTTTGCGGGGCTTCTGGTGGTCACAATATTTCTTTCCCCTGAGCAAAATTTTCTCACCCCCGCTCGACTAAATGAACAACTCCCTTCAACGTGCTAAAGTTCTTCGAGTATTGCCTCTACGTCTTCTTCCACGGTACCGGTTGGCTTTAGGTCGAATTTATCAACCAGAACATCCAGGACGCCTTCCGAGACGAAGGCGGGAAGTGTGGGACCGAGCCGTATTCCCTCTACTCCCTGGCTCAACAGCGCCAGAAGTACGGTGACTGCCTTCTGCTCGTACCAGGCGATATCGTAGGAGATAGGCAGCTCGTTTATGTCGTCGGCTCCGGTGGCCTTCGCGAGTTCCTTCGCGATCTTTATCAACGAATAGGAGTCGTTGCACTGTCCGGCGTCCAGGATCCGCGGTATCCCGTTTATCGTACCGAGATCGAGCTTGTTGTAGCGGAATTTTGCACAGCCGGCGGTCAGTATAATCGTATCCTCGGGTAGTTCCCGGGCAACGTCCTTGTAATAATCCCTGGAAGCGTGCCTGCCGTCGCAGCCACCCATGACGACGAATCCTCTAATGTCGCCCGACTGTATTCCCTCGATAATATCCTCCGCCCGGCTCAGGACGGCGTCGTGCGCGAAACCCCCGGGTATGGAGCCGGTCTCCAGCTCCTGGGGCGGTTCCGTATCTTTTGCATGATCGATTATCTCCCAGAAGTCCTTCTGACCGCCGCTGTTCCTATCCTCGATGTGCGGGAGTCCGGGAAATCCGACGACGCCGGTCGTATACACTCTATCTTTGTAAGAATCTTCAGGGGGAACCAGGCAGTTGGTGGTCATAAGTATTGGCCCGTTGAACTTTTCGAACTCCTCGTTCTGTTTCCACCAGGAATTCCCGTAGTTGCCGACGAAGTGGTCGTATTCCTTAAAGGCCGGATAGGCGTTTGCCGGCAGCATTTCTCCGTGCGTATAGACGTCAACGCCTTCGCCTTCAGTCTGCTCCAGGAGCTCTTCCATGTCCTTGAGGTCGTGGCCGCTGATTAGAATTCCCGTGTTGTCTCTGACGCCTATGTTGACCCCCGTCGGTTCGGGATCGCCGTAAGCACCGGTATTAGCTTTATCTAGTGTTTCCATGGTTTCTACGGCAATATTCCCCGCCTCTACTACCATGTTCAATAGCTCATCGACACCCAGGCTATCGTCCAGCGTGGCGGCGAGTCCTTTCTGGATGAAGTCGAATATTTCCTGCTTTTTTTCGCCCAAAACGTAGGCGTGATCGGCATAAGCAGCTATACCTTTTATTCCGTAGGTGAGAAGTTCTCTCAGGGAACGAATGTCCTCCTCTTCGGTAGCCAGAACCCCGACTTCCCGGGACTGCTCGTGAAGTTTGTCCACTTTATGGGATCTCCAGGTTGCTGCTTCCGGTAGTTCTTCTTCGTTTAGTGAGCCAGCTTCGGATTCGTACTTTTCACGGATATTCTGCCTGACTTCAAATGATTCTTGAATTCTATCCTCGAACCATTCATCGTCGAAGTTGGCGTTGGTGATCGTCGAGAATAGGTTTTCGATCACGAAAAGGCCAGTTTCCTCGTCCTGAATCCCTTGCTCTTTTGCCTTTTCGTTAAAATATGAGATACCCTTCGATATCCAGATCAACAGATCCTGCAGGTTGGCCGTCTCGGGCTCCTTGCCGCAGACGCCCTTCACCGTACAGCCTTCGTTTCCGGCCGCTTCCTGGCACTGATAGCAGAACATGCTCATTGGTGCAATTTCCTCCTGGGGTTAATTCGTACAGTTAAATTGCTCACCCCATCAGGTTGAGTCCGGTTTCCCTGTGCACCCACTCGGAATAACTCTCATCCTC
>CAYZUF010000191.1:0-2456 GCA_964481645.1 uncultured Thermotogae bacterium | reverse complement strand
ACTCCGAGGGCAACGCTATGAGCAAGAGCAAGGGCAACGTCATCGACCCCTGGGAGACCATCAACAACTATGGAGCGGACGCAATTCGGTGGTACCTCTTCTCCTCCACCGCTCCCTGGAAAACCAGAAGGCTGGAGGAAGACGGTCCCGGAGAGGTCCTGTACAAGTTCCTCGATACATTACGAAATACCTATAACTTCTTCTCGCTCTACGCTGATATCGACGACTTTGACCCGGAAGAGGTCGATGAAGAAGAGTTGGAACTTTCCCTACTGGACAGCTGGGTGACCTCCAGGATGAACCGAACGGTAGAATCCGTCACGGAATCGCTGGACAACTACGACGTCCCGGCTGCCACCTCGGCAATAGAGAAATTCGTCGACGACCTGAGCAACTGGTACGTTCGCTGCTCCCGGGACAGATTCTGGAGCGACGAATCAACCGAAGACAAGCTGGCCGCCCATTATACGCTGTATAAATCGCTTCTAACGGCGAGCAAATTATTCGCTCCGTTCACGCCGTTCCTCGCCGAAGAAATCTATAAAAACCTCAAGGCCGACGGAAAGGAAAGCGTCCACCTCACCTCCTGGCCGGAAGCTGACCAGGACGCAATCGACGAGGACCTGGAAGAGCAGATGGACCAGGTCAGGACGCTCACCGCTCTGGGAAGAAAGGCACGAAACAGGGCCCAGATAAAAGTTAGACAACCGTTGAGCGAATTGATAGTGAAGCCAAAGAAGGATTTCGACGATTTACCGACTGAATCCCTCAATCTACTGAAAGAGGAACTCAACTTAAAAGAAATATCGTTTGAAGAAGAACTGGACGGCTACTTTTCTCCCGTGGTGGAGCCGGATTTCAGCAAACTCGGTCCGAAGTTCGGTTCCGACGCTCAAAAGATAGGTGACCGAATTGAACAAGAAGATTCCGAGCTGATTGCCGCCGCACTGGAGGACAGGGGCAAGTTCAATTTGAAAATTGACGAGGAGAACTACGAGGTAACGAAAAAGGAAGTCGAAGTAAAGCGCGAGCCAAAGGAAGAATTCGTCCGGGTCGAGGGCAATGACTACGTATTGCTCTTGAACGTCGAGATGAATGAAGACCTGCGCCAGGAAGGCTACGTAAGGGAGCTCATACGCCGAATTCAGCAGCTGCGGAAGGAGGCGGGGTACGAGGTCACCGATCGAATCGCACTCTACTGCAAGGCCGATAAGGCTATTAATAAAGCAATTGAAAAGCATACCGATTACCTAAAAACGGAAACGCTGGCCCGCGAATTGAGCACCACCGATCTTCCATCGGGGGCGGATATTACTTCGGAGGAAAGCTTAAACGGGAAAAAGGCCAAAATCGCATTGAAACGAGTTGGTTGAGCCTTGTCGAACTGGAATCCGGTAGAGGATTATGTAGAAAAATCTGATTTCTGGAATAAATTTATCTTCCGGGACAAACTGGAATCGACCAGCGGTTATCTCAGAAAACTTAATAGTTTGCAAGCCGAGGTCGTCGTACTGTCGGAGAGCCAGACTAAGGGTCGCGGTAAAGGAACCAGTAGATGGTACTCGCCTCCGGGTGGGCTATGGTTTTCTTTTTCGCTGGACGATCTTCAGTCCGATTTGCCACAGAAGCTTTACGTGGAGATTCTAGGGATTCTTCGAGATTTGCTGGCCGACTATGGGGTGAAGACTAAGGTTTCCCGCCCGAACGACCTGGTTGTGGATAAAAACAAAATCGCCGGCGCGCTAATCGAGCAGTGCGGGGATAGCTATATTGTCGGTCTAGGAGTGAACGTGAATAACGACCTCTCCAGTCTTCCGAAAGAAGTTCGGAAAGACGCGACGACATTGATGCGGGAAACGGGAAGGGAAATCGACCGGAGCCAGCTGTTGAGAGATTTCCTCGCTCGGTTTGAAAACTGGTGGACGGATTAATACAGGGACCTAATACTCATTTCCCCCTCGACGGGGGAAAGAGAGAATGGGGGTGGGTTCTCAGGGACACCCATAAGTCATTTTTCCCCTTTGCGGGAGAAAGACAGAATGAGGGGGAAACTGGGTACTGGTTCTTGGGTATTTGGATAACGGCAACTATGGGGAATCCTACTTAAGTGTCACCCCCACCTCAGTCCTCCCCCGTCAGAGGGGGAGGAGGAATGTTTTATAAATCCCATCAAGAGGGAAGACAGGTTAGTGAAGGTGGATAGTTCTTTACCAAAGCAGGCAGGGTCACTGCGCCCTGCCGGAAGATAGTTCTTTGCCAAAGCAGGGAGGGTCACTGTGCCCGACCGGAAGCAGGAGCGAACGACCCGCCCGGGCAGAGTCACCCGGGCTACTCTGTTGATTTAGTACTTAACTCTCCTTCAGTAGGAGAAATAAAAATTGAATTTTATCCTATAGCAAATATCTCAAGGGAGGAAGCATGAATACACTTACAATTATTGGTTCCCAGTGGGGAGA
>CAYZUF010000190.1:0-2589 GCA_964481645.1 uncultured Thermotogae bacterium | reverse complement strand
ACGAGAAAAGCCCGCCCGATCAAGGCCGGATTGAAAATGTTCTTGCCCAAGCCCCCAAACAGCTGCTTTCCAACGGCGATGGCAAAGATGGCCCCCAGACCGGCGGCGTAAAGAGGAAATTCCGGGGGCAGAACTAGGGCAAGGAGAATCCCGGTAACCAGGGCGCTATTGTCCGAGAGATCCACATTTCCGCCCAGAAACTTCTGCATGGCAGCCTCGGATATCAGGCTCGCCAGGATCGTGGTAAGGAGCAAAAAGACGGCATCAAGCCGGAAAAAATATACGCTGACCCCCACCGCGGGGAGGAGTGATATAACTACCCCCCTCATTACCTCCGAGGTTTTCGTACCTTCGTGTATGTGGGGCGAATACGAGAGACGGTAACTGGTGCTCCGGTCGTCTTCCATACAAAGATCCTCTATCAAAACATTAAGAGATAGAAAGGTAATATTTTTTTAGCTCTTCTCCAACATAGTAAAGTACGGCAGGCATCCTGCGGCCTAAACCAGATTATCCCTAGCAAAGGTTTGGTAGCTTGCAATGATAATAACAAAGAAAAATCCGGATGGCAACCACTACTCGGCGGGGGCAGAGCCGGAATAGGGGCGCAAAAGGACCTGCGAGGGCCAAAGTACGGAAAACCCGAGCGGGGGAAGAAATCCCTCAGCCTTCAAACCATTCTTTTAGTTCATCCAGAGATCGGGTATTCAGTAAATCATCCGGTTCACACCAACCCCGGCGAGCTAGATACAGTCCGAGATCCATAAAATCCAGGTGGTCGGTTCTGTGGGAATCAGTTCCGATGGATAGCTGAACTCCCTCCTCCACCGCACTTCGAATCAGTTTATCGTCCAGGTCGGTTCTGGACGGGGAAGCGTTTATCTCCAGAGCGGTCCTGGTTTCTTTTGCCCGAGAAAAAATTCTCTCCCAGTCGAGTTCAAAACTTCCTCTTTCTCCAAGCTTTCTCCCCGTGGGGTGGGCGATAATGTCGACGTTGTCGTCCTCCATCGCTCGGGCCACCCGCCGGGTCATCTCTTCGGCGGGGAGGTCAAAATGGGAATGAATACCGGCCAAGACTATATCCAGCTTTCGGAGCGAACTCTCGGTCAGATCGAGCGATCCGTCCTTCTGAATATTTACTTCCACCCCGGCCAGCAATTTTAGCCCTTCCAGGTTTCGATTTACCCCCCTTACCTCGGCGAGGTGATCGGAAACGTTTCCGTCGGTCAACCCCCCGACTATACCGCCCGCTTCGGAGTGATCCGTGACGGCCAGATAGCTATATCCCCTCGTTTGGGCCTCTTCTCCTAGCACTTCCACGGGAATTTCCCCGTCGCTGCTCCTAACGCTGTGGCAGTGAAGGTCTCCTTCGATAGCCCCGGCGTCTACTAAATTAGGCAATTCCTTCTCCCCGGCCGCCTCGATTTCTCCCCCATCTTCCCTCAGCTCCGGAGGGATCCAGCTCAATCCCAGCTCCTGGTAGACTCCTTTTTCGGTTTTTCCGGCCACCTTCCCGTCGGAGTCATCCCGGTAAAGACCGTATTCGTTGAGCTTGTAACCTTCCGATATAGCCAGCTGCCTGAGCCTGACGTTATGTTCCTGAGAGCCCGTGAAATACTGCATGGCGGAACCAAAGCTCTCTTCTTCAACAATCCGCAGGTCCACCCTCAGCCCCCGCCTGGTTCTGATCGAAGATTTGGTGTCTCCCTTGCTAAGTATCTCGGAGACGGGGTCAAGAGAAACAAAAAAGTCCATCCCTTCCTCGACCCGGTCCGTGGTCCCCAGTATGTCGACGTCTCCGACCTGGTACTTGCGGCGGCGGAGGGAACCGGCAAAGGAGAGTTCGGTAAATAAACCGGACTTCTCCAGTTCACCTTTGATTTCGTGCGCTACCGGTAGAACCCCGGAGAGGTGACTTTTCCCCCGGGAACGCTTGACTACCTCCAGCCCCTTTAATATCTTTTCCTCCGACCTGGAACCAAAACCTTTTACCTCACTGATCCTTCCGTCTTCTCCGGCTTTGTCCAGGTCCTCGAGGGTGGTAATTCCCAGTTCCTTCCAGAGCTTTTTTGCTTTCTTCGGACCCAGATTCCGAACCTTCAAAAGCTGGGGATCCACCGGGATTTCATCTTTCAGCTCCCGGTGATACTGAAGCTGACCGGTCTCCAGGATCTCGGCAATTTTTGCAGCAATATTCTCCCCAACGGAAGGGATTTCCTCCAGTCTACCGGACTGGTGCAATTCGGATAGATCCTCGGAGAGAGAATCGATTTCCCTGGCAGCCCGGCGATAAGCTCTGGGCTTGTATTGAACGCCCTTGATCTCCAGGAGGTCGGCTACTTCGTTCAGGGTCTCAGCGACTTTCTTCTTCGACGACATCCGGCTCCTTCCGGGCCTCAATCGACCCCTTGTCTGCCTTCAAAAGCCTTCCCCAGCGTAGCCTTGTCCGTAAATTCCAGCTCCCTGCCCACCGGAATTCCCTGAGCTATCCGCGACACCTCTACTCCAAGCGGTCGAAGTTTTTTCACGATGAACATCGAGGTAGATTCTCCTTCCGTCTTCGGTTCCAGAGCCAGGATGACTTCCTCT
>CAYZUF010000189.1:0-2596 GCA_964481645.1 uncultured Thermotogae bacterium | reverse complement strand
AAATCTGCTATCCGTGTAACTGAGGTAAACCCTCTCCTTCGCCCTGGTCAGCCCGACATAACATAGTCGCCTCTCTTCTTCCAACCGCTCTTCTTCCACCGATCTCTCGTGAGGCAACAACCCGTCCTCCATGGCCACAATGAAGACGTAACCGAACTCGAGACCTTTCGCGGAGTGCAAGGTCAACAGGGAAACTTTATCTCTCCGATCTTCGAAGTCGTCCACGTCGGACTCTAAAGCCACGTTTTCCAAAAACTCTTCCAGGGTCAAGCCCCCCGAGTCGGCCTCCTTCAATTGGCCGATGAGCTCCCGAACGTTATTCCTTCTATCTTCGGCTGATTCGGGATCGTACTGTTTCTCCAAAAAGGAAAAATACCCTATCTCGGCAAGCAAGTCCTTGGTTAACCCGGTCAAATCGACCTCGTTTTTCCGTCTCTCGAGGCTCTCGATCAGCCCCATGAAAGACTTTAGTTTGGACCTCTGCCGCCCTGAAAGCTGGGGATAGTCCTCGATGTCCTTCAATATCGACCAGATCGGGGCCTCCTCCTCCCTGGCCCGCCGGCGGACCTCTTGTTCCGTCTTCGACCCTATCCCTCTCCGAGGGGTATTGAGGACCCGAAGCAGATGCAGATCGTCCTGAGGATTATAGATGACTCTCAAATAAGCCAAAACGTCCTTGATTTCCTTCCTTTCATAAAATCTGGTGCCCTGGACGATTTCGTAGGGGATATTTGCCTCGACCAGCTTCTTCTCTATCACCCGGGAAAGCGGATTTACGCGATAAAGGATCGCAATTTCACCTAGATCCACCCCATCCCCCCGAAGCTCCGCAATCCGGTTGGCCAGAAAGCTGGCTTCTTCCTCCTCGTCCCCGGCCTGATAAACGGAGACCGCTTTGCCCTCTCCTCTTTTCGGTTCCATCTCTTTTTGTTTTCTGAATCGGTTGTTGCTGATCACCGAGTTGGCCGCTCTTAGTATCGGCCGCTTCGATCTGTAATTCTTCGAGAGGTGGATTACCTTCGCCTCCGGATAGTCCTCTTCGAATTCTAAAATATTGCTCACGTCGGCCCCTCTCCACCCAAATATGGCCTGATCGTCGTCCCCGACCACGCAGATATGGTTTTCGGGATGGGCCAACTGGTTGGCCAGCACGTACTGTGCGTGATTGGTATCTTGGTACTCATCCACGAGGAGAAACTCAAACTTTTCCCTCCACCTCCGGACCGGCTCTGGGTCCTCTTCCAGTAAAAGGATAGGCAGCCTTATCAAGTCCCCAAAATCCAGGCCATTCCACTCTTCCATCTTCCCCTGGTAGTTTCGATAGATCCGGTCGGTGACCCTTAACATATAGTCATCCATCTCCCCCGCTCTCTCGGACCTGAACTCCCCGGGGCCGATCAACTCGTTTTTCGCATCGTTTATAAAGGAGGCAATCATTCCGGGCTGAAATTCCTCCGTGGAAATATTTAGATCGACCATTACCTCCTTTATCGCCTTCTTCTGGTCGGCCGCGTCGTAGATGGTAAAAGATCGATCGTAACCCCGGTCCAGACGCCCTATCAGGCCTCGGAGAAACTCCGCCCCCAGGGCGTGAAAAGTTCCCAGCCAGGGGGATCTATCCCCGAGCTGGCGGGGCAACAAGTTCTCCACCCTCTGACCCATCTCCTCCGCCGCTTTATTCGTGAAGGTAAGGCCGAGGATACTGGCCGGATCGACGTCGTAATGGTCCACCAAGTAGGCGATCCTGTGAGTAATTACCCTGGTTTTACCGCTTCCTGCCCCGGACAATACCAGAAGCGGTCCCTTAAAGTGAGTAACTGCCTTTACCTGGTCCGGGTTGAGCTCTTCCAGCAAACCGTCTTCTCTGCTCATTCTCCCATCACTAAGTTATATCCATCCTATACCCTGAACTCCTTCAGGCGGCACCTCTTCAACGGGGATACGTCCAGCCTATACGTCCGGTTATCCCGTTCAAACCTATAATTAACCGGGATACTGCCAGTTTTCACGCCGCTTCCAGCAACGGTGATCCTGGCCGCCAATCTCACCACTTCCTCCAGGGTCCCGCCGGACTCCTTTCCCAGCTTGGTCCGAACCAGTGCCATCGGACCTTCCCCGGAAGGGAGGTAAAGCCGGAGGTCTCCGGGAAGAAAGTAGTTGTGCAAATCGCGTTTTTCCCCCGCGCTCTCGCCCAGGACCACCTTCGTATCGGGGGGTATCTTGTAATACTTCTCGAACTCCAGTAACCGAAGATCGTTTACGTTGAAACTATCTTCTTCCATGAGATCCTCCAGCCGTCTCCGGTATCTGGGACTAACGAGCTTGCACCTTTGCTCCGCCTCGACAAACCCCGCTCCCCTGTCGAGACCCAGCTCTTCCGCCAGATCCCGCAAATTTTTTTCCTCGTTCAACCCGGGGGAGCGACCGGTAGGGGACCAGCCCTTACTTCCTAGGAAACAATCGTTTCCGGACGGGGCGAGGGGGCGAAAAACCATACCCTCGACTCTCGCTCGTCTGTCCAGTTCCAGCAAATTACCCTCCCCGGTGCCTTCCTTCCTCTCGACGCTCTCTCCCGAAACTAAGAGATCGGCTCCAA
>CAYZUF010000188.1:0-2622 GCA_964481645.1 uncultured Thermotogae bacterium | reverse complement strand
TTCCCCGATCCTTCCCCCTTTGATACCTACCTCCAGCTCCCGGAACTCTCCTTTGAAGTAGACTTTCTCGCTGGTTAGCTTCAATCGATAGCTCAAATTCGCTCCTTTCGGCCGGAAGGGCCCCTGGTCCACGTCCCCAGCTCGTCCAGCCGCGCAAGCTGATCCAGATCGGCCACCGGGCCGTCCTGGCAGACCCTGAAGCCGTCAATCAAGCAGGAACCACATAACCCCACGCCACACTTCATAATCCGTTCCAGGCTGGCCTCCAGTTTCAGTCCCCTCTTCCGACAGATTTCGAATATCGCGTAGATCATCGGTTCCGGGCCCGCCGTGTAGACCTTGTCGATCGACTCTTCTTCGAGCAGGACCCCCAGGACTTCCGTAATATTACCTTTTTCTCCCTTCGTCCCGTCCTCGGTGGCCACTACCTCCGGTTGTAACCGGTCAAGGAAGAGCAGTTCGGCTTCCGTGGAAGCCCCGATGGCCACCGTGAATTCAGCCAGCCCGGAGAACTCCTGGTGGAGGTACTTCAGCGGGGAAACCCCGTACCCACCCCCTACGATCAGGTTATTCTCTTCCGGCTCGGAGAAACCGTGACCGTAGGGGCCCCGAATCCCTATCCGATCTCCGGACCCGAGGCCGTGGAGTTGCTCGGTCGTCTCCCCTCTTAGCTTAACGGTGAGATCTATTTCCTCGCCCTCTGTGCGGGAGATAGCCAGCGGAATTTCGCCGGAACCAGGGACCCAGACCAGGACGAACTGACCGGGAGTAGCGGTTACCGAGGGAGGATCGGAAACTCGGAAGGTCTTAACCGTGGGCGATTCCTTTTTTACCAGGTTTATTTGACTTACTCTCGGCCTATCCGTGCTCACCGTTCGTAAAGGGTAAATGAAATTCGGGTCGCGGCTAACTGTCTTGAATAAGCTGGTGAGTAACTTGCTCTTCGTCCATCAGGTTGTCGCAATAGAGACACCTTACTGCCAGGGGGTCCTTGGCAGTTACCTCGAATTGAGGCACCACCGGCTCTCGCTCCCGGTTGCTGATACAGTTAGGGTTGTTACAGTCGAAGATTCCCTTCAACTTCTCGGGTAGCTCGACGGGATGTTTTTTGTCCACCTCGAAGGAACGAATGATATTGATGGTCGCCCGGGGGGATATCAGGGCGATCATCGCACTTTCCTTGGGAGTAAGAAACTTGTCTTCGATTTTTAGTAGGTCCTTTTCTTCCATCTTCTCACTGTGAACACGGATGGCTATGGTTATTGAATTTTCCTCGACTCCGGTCAATCCCAGGATCTCGAAGACCTTCAAAGCCGAACCGGGACTGATGTGATCGATAACCGTTCCGTCCTCAATCCGGGTAATTTTCATCTTTTGCTTTTCGGGTACCATGATTTCACCTATCCGATAGATCCAGCAATAAGGAAATGAGCGCCATTCTTACCGGAACTCCGTTTCCCGCCTGATCGAAAAAAACGGCCGTATCCATCCCGTCCACGTCGGTATTAATCTCGTTCACCCGGGGAAGCGGGTGGAGCAAAAGGGGCTCTCCACATCTCTCCAGTAACTCCCTGTCGATCTCGTAGGAATGAGCGACTTTTTTGTATTCGGCAACGTCCGGGAACCTCTCCTTCTGGATTCGCGTGGCGTAGATCAAGTCGGCGTCGGCAGCCGAGCTCTCCAGATCGCTCGTCTCCACCGGATCCAGGCCCTTTTCCCTCAGCTCAAACAGGAGATCCTCCTTCATCCTCAACTGGTCCGGGGAGTTCAAAATAAGCTCCACATCGAACCGGGTGAGGGCCCTTGCCAGGGAGCGCGTGGTCCGACTGTACCTGAGGTCTCCGGCCAGAGTGATCGTCTTTCCGTCGATTTCACCGAGCTCTTTCCGGATGGTGTAAAGATCCAGCAGAGTCTGGGTGGGATGGTTCGCACCGCCATCGCCTCCGTTCATAATTGGAATGTTGGCCATCTCGGAGGCGAGTTTTGCCGCACCTTCGCTGGGATGTCGGAGGACCAGTATATCGACGTACTGACTGACGGTCCTGACCGTATCGGCCAGGGTCTCACCCTTCTGCACGCTCGTACCTTCCGTGGAGGGGAAACCTACCGTATCTCCCCCCAGTCGCTTCATTGCCGCCTGGAAGCTAATTCTGGTCCGGGTGCTGGGCTCGAAAAAGAGAGTACCCATCAGGTGGCCCCGGGCGGAGTCGTTGCCGACGTTTCGATACTGCTCCATCCCTCTCGCTTTATCCATGATAATCTCGAGCTGCTCTCTTGACTTATCTCGAATCGTAATAAAGTCCGTCCCCGCAAAAGTATTAGACACCTGGATATCACCTCTCCGCCAAATAGTCCATCACTTTTTTGCTCATCTTCCGGGGAATCTCGTCCCGCTCTTCCAGCTCTTCCACAAGAGGTCCGATCTTCGCTACCCTGTTGAGAGTCAGGCCCTCGCTCCTCAGATTCTCCTCGCCTCCTTCGGTTCGGTCCAGGAGAACCAGGACGTCCTTGACTTCTCCACCGCAGGCGCGTATGGACCGACCGGCTTCTATAATGCTTCCCCCGGTGGTGATGATGTCGTCTACGACCAGAGCTCTATCCCCCGGTTCCATCCTTCCTTCC
>CAYZUF010000187.1:0-2643 GCA_964481645.1 uncultured Thermotogae bacterium | reverse complement strand
GAGAGGGAAGCCCAGGAGCGGCAGTTTCAAAACTGGAGTCGGGAGACACTGACATTTACGGACGGGACGAAGCTAATCCCGAGCTCTTCAACCGGATCGCCGACCACCCCGAACTGGACTATCAGTTCATCATTGGTGGATCAAGCGAGTTCATGCTGAATATCTACGGGCCTAAGTTTGAGGGGAGCGGTGAGTTCAACCCGTTCTACTCCGCTCGACTTCGGGAGGCACTCAACTGGCTGGTCGACCGCCAGTACATATCGGACGAGATACTCGGTGGACTGGGAAATCCTTTGTGGACAATTTTTACTACCGAAGGTCCTGAACAACAGGAAAGATATCCGGAACTGGTGGCAGAAATCGAGGAATACTACTCCTACAATCCTGAGAAAGCAGAAAAGGTAATCGGTGAAGAAATGCGGGATATGGGTGCCCAGATGGTAGACGGGACGTGGCACTACGAGGGCGATCCCGTGGAGATAACATTGCTGATTCGCAAAGATCTAGATCCCTACCCGGAAGCTGGCGATTATTTCGCTAATCAGCTTGAGGATGTTGGGTTCAAAACTGAGAGACTCTACCGGACCTTCAGCGAAGCCAGTCCGGTCGTATTCGGTTCTCATCCCAAAGAAGGTAAATGGCAGGTTTATACTGGAGGCTGGGGTATGACGGCATTCGCCCGTGAAGAGGTCAACCTCTGGAATCAACTAGATACCCACCGAATTATGGGATTGTCCGCCTGGACCTACCTGGAAGAGCCCCTGGAGGAGAACTTTCCGGAGTTTTCCGAGATCGCTGATATACTATACAATAGGAATTTCAACAGTTTAGAAGAGAGAAGAGAGATGGTCGAAACTGCTTTATGGAAAGCCAAAAAGTGGTCCACCAGTATTTGGCACACTGAACCAAGGGGTGTCCTCCCGTACAGAAAAGATCTGGGTATCGTACTCGACAAGGCAGCCGGTGTGGGAGCACAGTGGGCACACACGGTCCATTTTAAGGAGGATGGCGAACCGCAACCGGGCGGAACCGTACATATGGAACTTCCCACGTTAATGGCAGACCCCTGGAATCCCGTAGATGGGTCTTCCGCTACCTACGACAATCTAGTAAATAATGATGGTATAGGAGAAGGACTTGGTCATATGCCTAACGCAAATAACGGCCTCTACCACGCCAATCGCTACGAAAGGGCCGAGGTCACTGTTGACGAAAGCCTCACGGTGAAATCTACGCTCGACCACGTAGAGTTAAACAAGGTGGAGGAAATCGAAGTACCGGACGATGCCTGGTACGATTGGGACGCGGAAAAGCAGGAATGGATTACCGTAGGAGAAGCTGAGGAGTTCCAGGACCAAGAGAAGGTAACAGCCAGAAGGAAATCCGTCGTTTACTATCCCGAGGACTTATATAATCAGCACCTCCACGACGGCAGTACGATCTCCATTGCTGACTTCATCATGAGCATGATAGTGGGCTTCGACCGGGCGAAAGAAGAAAGCCCGATCTTCGACGAGTCCGAAGTGGCTGATTTCGAGGGCTTCCACGAATCGTTCAAGGGCGTCCGGATTCGCTCCGAGGACCCGCTGGTTATTGAAACCTACTCCGACACTTGGTATTTGGACGCAGAACTGAACGTATCAACTTGGTGGCCTTCTTACGGCACCTACGATTGGGACGGTTTTTGGCACAATATAGCCCTCGGAATGCTTGCCGAGGCCGACAAGGCGCTGGCCTTCTCGGAAGACAAGGCCGAAAAACTCAACGTGGAGTGGATGGACTACACAAAAGGACCAAGTCTGGATATACTGGAAGAGTACTTGAAGGAAGCGATCGGTAAAAACTATATCCCTTACGAACCGACACTTGGTGAATACATAACGGAAGATGAGGCGCTCCAACGCTGGACCAATCTGCAAACTTGGTACAAGCAGATGGGTCACTTCTGGGTGGACGCCGGTCCGCTTTACCTGGAAGACGTTTCTCCAACCGCAGAAGTCGTCGAGCTTAGCCGATTTGAGGATTACCCCTACCCGGCCGATCGGTGGCTGTTCATGCTCGAGGAAGAATAAAGAGAACAAGCGATGAATCCATGATCAAATGGTAAATTTTCCTGGAGGCGGTTGACAAGAAGTCAATCGCCTCCTATTTTTATTTCTAACTATATTAAAATCCGACGAGAGAAAACATAATTGTTGAATTTAACCCTACCGGAATAAAGAAGCATAACATAAAAAGATATGAGTGAAAATATTCTGAATATATCCAGACATATGCTGCTCAGAGCGGTTGTATTATTTATTACTGTAGTTATTGGTGTCTACATAGTGATTTTCGTTGCCAACATGGGTGGCGAAGTCGACCAGATGCGCAGGGACCAGATCAGATTCCAGGTCACCCAGCAGATTTATGCCAACCCCCAGTATCAGGAAATGGAAAGAGAAAAGCTCAAAAACATAGTCGAGGACACCATACAGCGACGCTACAGCCAACAGGGACTGGATCGGCCTTTTATTTTTAGGAGCTTTAGTTATCTTCGGCAGGCCATTACTCTAAATTTGGGGCGAACCGAACAGATTACGAGCGATTCCGGATCCCGTCAGGTACGCCGGGTTCTGGTTGAACGTCTGCCTCCGACACTGC
>CAYZUF010000186.1:0-2645 GCA_964481645.1 uncultured Thermotogae bacterium | reverse complement strand
CGGGACTAGAAAGTCCCGCCTATCGAGGAGTTTAAGTTTGCGTGTTCTTGAAAGTCCCGCCTATCGAGAAGGGTGTTTTTAGGGACTCTGCCTGCTATTTTATTTCAGAAGAAAGTTTAGATAAGGTTTAAGAGCCATGAAAGATATAATTTTAACTTTTTCTCAGAGGTATTTAACCTTGGGAAAGATAAAACGCTTACTGTTAAAGCCTGCAAAGCCTGACAAAGTTACCCGAGCGGGGAAGAGAGCAATCGTCACCGCCCTGGTGTTAACGACATTTCTCGCCTTCTCTATACCCAACCACCCGGCTAAATCCAGCGAAGAGACGGGCACGACCGTGGAAGACTTCACGCTATTTCGCTACGGCGAAGAAGACGACGAGATTTTCTGGAAGCTAACCGGTAAGACGGGAGAACAAACGGACGAGGGTCTGATCGTCCGGAATTTCAAACTGGTAATTCGTAAACAGGACTCAAACGGCGACCAACCCCTCTCCGAACTATCCGGGGAAAGACTCAAACTTCAGGAAGAGGGAGAAGGGCAAATTGCGGTCATGCCGGGCAAAATAGAGATAAGTATTGAGAACCGGTTCCAGGGGACCGCGTGGGACGTCCGATACGACTTTTCGGAAACCAGGGTTACCGGGGATAACCTGGAACTAACTCAATCCCGGGAATCCGGAACGGTGAAGCTCGCCGGTTCTCGTTTCGCGTACCACCACGGAACGGAGGAATTAACCATAACCGGGGGGTTTCAAATCGACAGTTCCGATTCCGAAGGGGAACGGACGGAGATCTCGGGTGAGAAATTAACCTGGCCTTCGGGAGAAAATATAACCATGACGGGAAAAATAGAAGCCTCGCTGCCCTCCGGCTGGGAACTCAGGGCGGAACGAATGACCTGGGACCCGGAGGACGATCTTCTGAACAGGGGTGGTTCGGAGTCCGCCTCCCGAGAATGATTAAAGGAGAAAGGTTAAAATGTTGAAGGTAAGTGACGTAACGAAGTATTACGGCTCAAACAGGGTACTGGACGGAGTAAACCTCGAATTAAACCGCAAACAGGTACGGGGATTCCTCGGTCCCAACGGAGCGGGGAAGACGACCACCTTCAATATCATATCCGGGGTAGAGCGTCCGTCCGGAGGGTCAATTTACCTCGAGGATCGGAACCTGGAAAACCTCCCGGTCCATCGCCGGGCAATTCTGGGTATAACCTATCTCCCCCAGAAAACTTCTCTATTCCGGGGGCTTACTGTAAAGGAAAACATCAGGGTGTACCTTCAGGGGCGGGGAGCTGACGGGAAGAACGGAGGGCGCCTTTCGGATTCGCTCGAGCAGTTGAATATCCTGGAATTGAAGGACAGGGGCGTGACGGTACTTTCGGCAGGTCAGAAGCGAAAGGTAGAGATAGCGAGAGCGCTTGCCCTCTCCCCGGACTATCTCATGCTGGACGAACCGTTCTCCGACCTGGACCCAAGATCCGTGGCGGAAATACAGGATATTCTAGTTTTACTGAAAGAAGACGAAGGGATGGGGATAATTCTTTCGGACCACCGGGCAAAAGAGACTCTGGAAATCGCGGACTACAACTATCTACTAAAGGATGGACGGATAATCACCGAGGGAAGTTCGGACGAAATCGTCAATTCGGATGAGGCGCGGGAAGCGTATTTTGTCGCGGACGACGATGTCAAACCCTAAGGCCCGGTTGTATGGTTAAACCAGGTAGGGTGGAGTTCACCCCCACCTTAATCCTCCCCCGTCAGAGGGGGAGGAAATACAAAAGGAGGAATGTTCATCAACGGGTAAGCGCGCAAAAGTCTTCTCATCAGGGAGAGAATAGCGCCGGTCATAGACGGTTGAAATTCTAAGACAGGTGGAATTGAGTGAAAAAATATATCTCAAGACAAATTACCGGATTATTTCTGGTTTCGCTGATCGGCCTGGTGTTATTTACCTCTCTCACCCTTGCCATTCAGCTGTCGGACCTGATACTGACAAAAAGCGAGTCCTTTCTGACCGTATTTAAACTTCTGGCGTTAAAAATCCCCGAGTTTCTCGGGTTTGCCCTGCCGATAGCTCTGGTTGTATCTACGTTCATCGTGCTTGCCCGACTGAGCGACAACCAGGAAATTCTCGCCTTTCAACTGGGCGGATACTCGCTCAAACAGATGGCGTATCCGATTATAATGATCGGCCTCCTCGTCAGTTTCACCGCGTTTGGAGTAAGTAACTACCTGGTACCCTGGTCGAATTTCCAGTATCGAAAGGAAGTATACAGAATTGCCAGTAACAATCCGCTACCACAGATTCAATCCGACCTATTCTTCAAGGACCCGAGCGGAAGGATTATCTACGTCAGGCGGTATCTGGAAAGGGAAAAGAAAGTCGAAGACGTGCTGATATTTAACTCCGGAGGGCTAAATTTTCCCGGATTGAGGACGCCGGGAAGCTATCCCGAGTTGCTATCGAGTGAATCGGGGTACTTGACAGAAAACGGCTGGGTTTTAAACGGGGGTCGGGTCATAGGTCTCGACAGATCGGGAGACCTGAGTTATTCGATGGAGTTCGAAGAGTTAACGGTCAAAGTGGACGACGCCGTGGAAAACCTGGTTTTCGACTCGCGTAAGGTAGAGGAAATGG
>CAYZUF010000185.1:0-2646 GCA_964481645.1 uncultured Thermotogae bacterium | reverse complement strand
GGTTTTCCAGGTCTTCGAAAACCTCCGCAATCTGGTCTTCCTTGATGTCCCTGCCACCCAGACCGTAGGTATAGTTGTAGAGTCGAGGTTTTGCCCTTTCCTCCGACAGAGCAGAGCTAATTTCCAGATAAAGGGGACCGGAGGAGCCGAAGGAGAGAGACCTGTCCAATATCGCTACTGCTTCCTTCCCGACCAGGGCCTCCCTGATTTCATCCGCCGGGAAAGGCCGGAAGAGCCAGGGCTTTACCAGACCAACTTTCTTACCCTTCTCCCGGAGCTGGTCAACTACGACCTTGGCAGTTCCCGCAGTGGACCCCAGAAGGACGACGGCGTAATCGGCATCATCCAGTTTATAGGTTTCAATCAGTCCCTCGTAACTGCTACCCGCGACCTGGTTGAACTCATCCTGCACGCTCCGGAACCTGTCGGGCACGTTGTCCATGGCCTCGACCTGCTGAAGTTTGTGTTCGAAATAATAGTCCGGCATGTCAAAAGGTCCCTGGGTGGTGGGGTTTTCGACGTCCAGAAGTGGGTAACGGGCGTCGTACTCGCCAACAAAATCAGTTACCGCTCCGTCCGGAAGAAGCTCTGCGACCTGAGCCGTATGAGTCAGCGTAAACCCGTCCAGAGTGACCATGACCGGGAGCAGGACGTCCTCGCTCTCCGCCAGGCGCTGAGCCATTAGAGTGAACTCATAGGCTTCCTGAGCGTCCTCCCCGTAGAGCTGAACCACCCCGCTGTCCCGGGCCGCCATCGAATCGGAATGATCGCAGTGGATGTTTATCGGTCCGCTCAAGGCTCGGTTGGCGACGGTCATCACGATCGGCGTCCGCATGGAAGCAGCAATGTAGACTATCTCCATCATCAGCGCCAGCCCCTGCGAGGCCGTGGCTGTCATAGTTCTGGCACCGGCAGCAGCGGAACCCACACAGGCACTCATCGCAGAATGTTCCGATTCGACGGTGATAACCTCGGAATCCACTTTTCCATCGGCAACGAACTGGGAAAAATATTCGACGATCTCGGATTGCGGAGTAATAGGATAAGCGGCAACCACGTCCGGTTCGACCTGCCTCATCGCATTTGCCACTACCTGATGACCGGTCAAGACTTCTCTATTTCCGTTACTCATCCTCGGATCCCTCCCCCTCTGGCTTCATAGAAATAGCATCAACGGGACAAACCTCGGAACAAATTCCACAGCCTTTACAGTGTCCGTAATCTATCCCCTGAATCTCTTCTTCGGCGATCTCAAAACAGGCATCGGGACAGTTTACCCAGCACTGGAGACACTGAATACACGTATCCTCGTCCCAGATCGGCCTCTCCGACCTCCAATCACCTGTCTTGTTGAGTTCGGGGGTCGCTCCGCCGGTGATAACACCGCCAATCGGTACCTGGTCGTACTTTTTAAGTTCAAATTCTGCCATATGTCCTCCCGTTTAAGTTAATTTATCGTTTCGTAACCGGCTTTTAGTGCCTGAAGGTTCATCTCAACTACCTCTTCCGGGAGCTTTTTCGAAAGCGCCTTTTTCACTTCCGCTTCCGCCACCTGGTAATCCGTTCCCAGAACCTTGATCAAAGCACCCAGAGTTGGTATATTCGCGTAGCCGCTACCCGCTTGTTCGGCAATTTTAGAAGCATCCAGAGTTACAACTTCACCGTTGAAGCCGGTCTCGGACTTTACTTCTTCAGAACTCTTCGGGGTATTAACCAACAATACGCCATCATCCGATAACCCCTCAATCGGATTCGCGGCGTCAAGTAGAGTCGGATCGACAACGGCAACTACTTCCGGTTCGTCCACCCCGGAATGAACCCTGATTTTCTCATCCGCTACCCGGTTGTAGGCTCTTATCGGTGCACCGCTTCTTTCCGGGCCGTACTCGGGAAAGGATTGGACGAATTTACCTTCCTGCAGGTTAATATCAGCTAATAACTGCGAGGCGGTTTTGGCTCCCTGACCGCCCCGACCATGCCATCGAATCTCCTTCATTGCAAACCCCCTTGTGCTAAATTAATAGAGATAAGTGTTCCGCTGATAAGCTGTATAGATGTTACGATATCGAAGTTCCATCTGCAATCTACAGGGTTCCCTGCTCAAGGTGGTTTTGAAATAAAGTGGCCGACAACAGGAGACAGCTGTCCGTAATTTGGCCGAATTAGTTCCTTTTCAGGGGAAACACCTAATTCTATACTTCCTGTGCCATGTTTAGCTTTTCGTCCGCAATTATCTCTTTCGTATTGACTGCCGTGATAATCCCCCTGGCAAAAAAGTGGGGCCGGGGGAGGATTGTGCCTTTCCTCCCCTTGATCGTACCGATTTCGGTCGGAGTTGTGGATGGCTTTTCCCCGGCGATAGTCGGTGTTTGCGTTAGCCTGGCCGCAATAGCTGCCTCGAACCGTTATTCGGGCAGCAATAAAGCTCTCGAGTGGTCCGGCTTCTTACTGGGAGGGTTGGTCTTCGCGCTGATCGGCTTCCGGATACAGTTCGTTCAATCGGCACTCTCCGGGAGATACCTTTACTTTACCTGGCTCAGCATTCCGGTCACCGTCGTCTGGTTGCTGGTCATATCCCGGTCGGTGGAATTCGTTCATCACGAAGTGGGGAGAAAGAAATGGCGCCTGTTTGTGATCACTCTATTG
>CAYZUF010000184.1:0-2681 GCA_964481645.1 uncultured Thermotogae bacterium | reverse complement strand
TAGCCGAAGAGGGACTCGAAAATATCGGAAGACACTACTCCGAAAAGTTGAGGAAAGTTCTTACAGACCTCTACGAAAATACTCATCCGGAAAAGTCAAAACAAAACCTAAAACAGCTATACCTCGACCAATCCCGGGAAAAGTACTACCGACAGCTCAAATCGAGCTGCACGGATCGAGAGTGGAAAGAGCTTGTGGAGAAAATAACTTCCGAACTGTCGGGGGAGAGCTTGATTGAATTTCACCTCCTCGAGGATAATCGAAAGGAAGCCTTCGACTTGGTCCTGGAGTCCGAGAGCTTATGGGATCTACGAAATTATCTCGAGGAAGTTGGTGACTACGACCCCGAAACCTATTTCGAGTTTTACTCCGACCTTCTCGCCGACTATCTCGCCGGCGATACTGGCAGGAGTCACTACAGGAAGGCAATCGGCCACCTGCAGGAACTGAAGAAATTGGGACTGACTGAACGACTAAGAGAATATGTGGAGTTCCTCAAGGAAGAAAACGCAAACCGACCCGCGTTCCAGGACGAAATATCCTCTTTCAGAGTTAGCTAAACCATCCCTCTAAACTACCCACAGCGAGTTTTGTCGGTTAACACTACTCTACTATTCACTCTAACCCAGCAGGCCAGGCACAGGGACCCAGCCTGCTGGTGATGTACACCTACCGGCGGAGCACGGGGACTCCGCCTGCTCTGGGAGAGATAATTCCGGGCGAGCACGGGGACTCCGCCTGCTTAACACAAGAGCCTATTGCTCCGCCTGCTGGAAAAAATACTACCGGAGGTCTCTGCCCGGGGGTCCGTTCGCTTCGAACCACACTCTTCAGGTTATCTTCGGATGTTCGGGAGGGTCGCCGTGTTTCAGCGGTTGGACGTACTTGCGGTACTCCACGCTGTTTTGATTCAGGAGGTTATCCAGTACTTCCTTGTGGGCCTCGGTATCGAATTCTCGTCCCTGGTTGAGCATCTCGTAAATCTCTTCACTTAGTGCACTACTCAACGCGTGAATCGCGGAGTGGGGATGTAGATTGTGGCTTTGAGTTAATTTCTCATGGATTTTCCTTACTTCGTCCAGTTCTTCCATCTGGCCCAGAACGATCGAATGCATTATTAAATGAAGCCTGGGGTTCCATTCTTCGCCTCTCTGGTTGGTGGCACTGGAAATATCCTGGAATTCCCCGGGGTGAGCTTGGCAGGCCCGAGCGTAATTTTCTTCTTCCATCTCTTTCAAGTCCTTCTTCCTCCCTTCTGTTCCGGGTTTAGATATACTTAATAAAGTTGGTCATTCGTGATGGAGGGTACCCTTTAAGCTAGAAGTTTGCCCGTGGAGCTTATTCACCCGCTAGATAATCCTCCAGCCAATCCCGGTCCAGCACCCTGGTATCGACCAGAATATGGAGGGCCGCAATTTTTCCACCCTGTTCTCCGAACAGTTCCTCGGCCCACTTTATCGCTTTGTAGCCGTGTTTGACCTGACGGTGGCTGGACCCGAGATATTTCACAGTCAAGTCCAGCCACTCGTGCAGCGATTCGTTCGTGTAACCAAGTAGTTCCTCGTCAAGCTTTACGTGGTTTCGTCGGTCCAAGTATTGCTCCTTTCGTTACTTTAGTTCGAACTAAAGTTCCTCTTCTCTCCCTTCCTCTCTCAGTTCCTTGGCGATTTCGGATGCCCTCCCGATCAGGTCGACCGGCAGCTCGTCTCCCTCTTCCAGCATTGCCATGTAGGTGTCGATCCAGGTATTGACCATGGATTCTACCTTTGATTGCTGGTCCCTGAATTCCTCCCGGCCCTCTAGCGGTTTGAGAACCGTATCGATCGGGTTCATCTTCGTGTGGAACTCCAGGGCCTTGTCCAGGTTCTTGGACATCACGATCTGCTTGTCCATCGTGTCCTTGAGCTCTTTTTTCGGGTCTTTGGACATAAGGATACCTCCTATTTGTTGGTGATGTTTTTAATTCGTTCGCTCATGACCTCGTCGTAGATCTTCTTTCTGTCCTGCCACGTTTTGTTCATCTCTTTCAGCCTGTTCATCTGAGTCTTCCGCAGGTCGCTTGAACGTGCTTGTACCCGACTCCTCATTTCCTCGACTCGCTGCTGCTGAAAAGCCTCTTTTTGACGCTCTTCTTGGGTGAGTTTCTGCCCAAAGGCCTCCTCGAAGACCTCCTCCGGCTCCCTCTCGTGGCCTTTGCGGATGTGCATTTTGACGTTTTTGTACTCCTTGCCGCAGATTGGACAATAAACGGTCTCCATGTTTTTATTCCCCCGCTTGCAGGATCTTAGGACTGGTTAATGTATTACCCTTTGCTCTCTACTTTAGCATACGGTACACGAGGACGGGAGTGCAAGTTTTGGGTTTAAATTGCTCGATCTTGACTATTGAGGTTTGGCCTTCCGCGTTACTATCTAATTGATTCGATGAATCGGAACGGATAGGGCCATTATAACGGCAGTGGGGCACCCTGGTTGTCTTCGCATCCAAAAAATATTACACTGTCGGGTGAGTATTCCTCACTGGGAGAGTGGTTGCACTTGCCGTTGTGGTTTAAGTTTGCTGCTGGTTTCGTCTCCGTGGTGGGTACCTGGATTACTATCTACCTAATCCGACCCCTGCTGGTTGATGCGGGGTTGACCGGGACGGACCTGCACAAAGAAGAGGCCCCGGAGATAGCGGAG
>CAYZUF010000183.1:0-2682 GCA_964481645.1 uncultured Thermotogae bacterium | reverse complement strand
AGGACGAAATAGAAGAGAGGGTAAATAGACCCGCTAATCTCCTCGGTATAGGGGACAAGCTGGAGTCCAAACCGAAGGAGCTCTCCGGCGGACAGAGGCAGAGGGTGGCAGTAGGAAGAGCTATAGCCCGAAACCCGAAGGTTTTCCTCTTTGACGAGCCACTGTCGAACCTCGATGCCAAGCTCAGGGTCCAGATGAGAGCGGAATTGCAGGAGCTCCACCATAACCTATCTACTACTTCCATGTACGTGACCCACGATCAGGTGGAAGCCATGACCCTGGGAAATCGAGTGGCAGTAATTGACGAGGGCATCATCCAGCAGTACGATCACCCCCAGGTAATATATGATCAGCCGAGTAACAAGTTCGTCGCCGGGTTCATCGGGAGTCCGTCCATGAACTTTTTGGACGCTCGACTTACGGAAGAGGATGGCAACCTGTTCGTCGAAGGGGAAGGGTTCAAATTGCTGCTCCCCGACGAGGTAAGAAGCGAGCTGGATGGAACCTCCAATCAGGACGTCACGTTTGGGGTGAGGCCGGAAGACCTCACTGCTGAACAGACTGTTCACGAGGGGGACGAGACCAAGAGTTTCGACACTCACGTGCTGGTTACCGAGCCGCTCGGTGACGAAATAATCGTTCACTCTGAAGTCGGGGATCAGGAAATAGTGGCTCAGCTGGACCCCCGCGTGGATATAGAGCCCCATCAGGACGTGACTCTGTTTGCGGATATGGGATACATCCACATCTTCGATAAAGACACGGGAGAAGCGTTGGTATAGCCACTTAGCGGTCCTGTCCTGTCTTTTCCCTTTTCTGGACATTTGCTGCCTTCGCGCACGAGGCCTCTCTAATGGGGCCTCTGTTTTTTTAGTCGACGGCAGTTTCGCTTGGCTTTTCCCGCCGGGTTACAGCAGATGAAAATATCTCACATAGTACAACAATTCCGGGACGTCCTGGTTGATGGATTGGTCGCGATACTGCCGGTTAGTATCACTGCTTACCTTATCTGGCTGGGCTACAATCTGATCGACAGGTTCTTCGGTCGGGGGACGGTCCTCGGATCCCAGCTCAGCCGTTCGCTTCAGGGCCTGTTTGGGATCGAATGGATTCCCGGGCTTAGCATAATCTATACCGTGGTTGTAGTACTGATACTCGGGTTAGTCTCGCGGATATATCTGGGAAGGCTGGTTCGGAGGTACTTTAACCTGGCACTACAACGGGTGCCCATCGTTAAGCGCATTTACCCCCCCGCTCAGGAGATCTCTGAAGCCGTTCTGGGAAGAGGGGACTTTTCCTCTTTCAAGGAGGCGGTACTCTTTGAATATCCTCGGCCCGGCAGCTATACCGTTGGTTTTATTACCAATCACATCGATGACAAGGTTGCCGTGTATATATTTAGCGCCCCGAATCCATTTACCGGAAAATTGTTCATCCTGCCCGAAGAAGATGTTACTTATTTGGACATGTCGGTGGAGGAAGGGATAAAGATGGTAGTATCGATGGGTATTTCGACGCCGGTCGAGGTACCGGGAATGGAGAATGTCGAAAAAGGGTCCCCGGAGAACTGAGGGGTCCGGGGCAGGGAGAAAGGATGATTCCTATCCGGGATAGGAGGCCCAGCTACCGTTTCTCCTGGGTAACCGTGAGTCTGATTGCACTCAACGTCCTTGTTTTCCTCTTCGAACTCAGTTTAAGCACCCAGCCGGCCATAACCATGGATATCACGGCCTGGAAGGAGCACGGGATTGTCCCTCTTGATTATGCCAGGTTGAAGGATCCCGGTGTGACCCAGGTCCGTATTTCACCGAAGAGACACTTCTTCTTCAAGTACGGCGCGGTCCCCGGTGAAATAGCCAGCTTTACCGATTTCCCCCCTTTAGTTCCCTTTCCAATCCTGCTGACCTTGATTACGTCCACCTTTCTTCACGGCGGTTTTTTTCACCTGGCCGGTAACATGCTCTTCCTCTGGATTTTCGGGGACAACGTCGAGGACGCGATGGGGCCGCTGCGTTTTATCTCTTTCTACTTTCTGTCGGGAGTTGCCGGGGCGGCCCTTCAGATAGTAGCAAGTAGCGGTAGCGGGACCCCTATGATCGGGGCTTCAGGCGCTATTGCCGGAGTTATGGCCGCTTACCTTTTGCTCTATCCGGATTCCAGGATAGTTACCCTGGTGCCCATATTTTTCTTCATCACCTTCATCGAGATTCCCGCCTTTATCATGGTCGGGTTCTGGTTTTTGTTTGAGCTGATCCGGGCGGCGGCAGAACCGGCCGGCCAGGTTGCCAGATTAGCTCACGTGGGTGGTTTCCTTGCCGGGGCATTGTTGACCCCCTATCTGAAACGTGACTTCGTTCGGATTAAGTTGTGGGATCGTTGGAAGTAAGGGACGGGTCGGGAGGGGGTTGACCTGGCGGTAATGCCCGGGATGTGGTCGCCCGTTAGCTGGGAATGGTCGTGTAGGAATCGTTGTTCCGGACGAATTTCAGCAATTCCCGATATCTGGGGTGAACGGCGAGGGTCTCCGAATCACCGATCATGATTAACTTCCGTCTTGCTCTGGTCAGAGAGACGTTTAGCCTTCGTTCGTCGGTAAGGAAGCCGAGTTCGCCCCCCTCGTTGCTTCGAACGAAGGAGATGAGAATTACCTCCTTTTCCCTTCCCTGGAATCAGTCCACGGTC
>CAYZUF010000182.1:0-2688 GCA_964481645.1 uncultured Thermotogae bacterium | reverse complement strand
GGAGGAAAATTGGAGGAAGTTCCCCTCGAGGGTGTTTAAAAGGCTGAGGGGGTCGGAGGTCTCGACCTTGGCCTCTCCATTTATCTTAAAGACGCCGTCCGACAGGGACAGAACAGCACAGGGAGCGAAGCCGATGAAGGTAAATTTTGACAGTTCCCGTGGACCCGTTGAGCTTTCCAGAATGAAGCTGTCCTCAAATTGTGGGTAGAGGCGACCGTAGATTTCGAAGGGATCCGAAATTTTCCAGTCCAGCCGTTTGTTGGTTAACGAAACCTCACTTCCTGAGGGGAGATATTCGTCCAGCAAGTGTAAGTTCTCGGGCTTATTCCTCCCGGGCGAGCCAAACCCGATCACCCGTTAAATCGTGACTCGATCGAATCATTTTGCACCTCCGTAGGATTTCTTACAATTGAAGTCAACCCGAAAATAAAAAACTATGGACAAACGCCCATAGTGATCACCGGTTTAGAGTTCGCACCTATTAATTTACTGCGAAACCCCAAACCTTAATTTTGCCAGGACCAGGAAATAAGCGTTACTGCGGGTAGCCGTTTCTCTCCCGATCTCACCTCCGGATTTTTTCTCGGATTGTTTTTCATAATTTCACCCTGTTTAGATTGAGATGATTATAGAAATTCCGGGGGTCGTTGTCAATAGTGGGGTTGAGCCAGCTTATCGATCCCGGTGGGGGAGAGTCGGGATGATTGCCGGATTCGGGTTCCATTTTTATACCTCCGAGGCAGCTGTAAGATATCCTCGTGATGATTGGTTGGGGTTACCTGGTTAAAGCCTGCTGAAATGTGAAGTCCAATTCGACCTTTCTTCCCAGATATTCTTCGAGCTTTTGGTCTAACTCCCGAGGCAGTTCCTGGGGATAGCTTTCACCCTGTAAGCTCACCGAGACCCCGACGATTCGCTGGAAAAAAAGGCCGGACTTTTGGACTTCGAACGATTCGAGACTCAGGTTTTTCCCCGTCAATGCTTCTGTTGTCATTTTCTCGAGCCTCACGGTCCTGCGGGTCTGGTTTTTCATATTCCAGGAAAGAAAACCTAAAAACGTAGCCATGATCAGCAGGAGGGTAATCAGGATAATAATCCGGCTCTTGGTGGCCCGCTCGGCGCCCTTCCGTTCGTACCATTTCCCGGGCTTGTAGCCCTGGATCCAGAGGGTAAATGTCCCCGCCAGGTTGATGCTAACTATGTTTATCAGCAGCAGGATGGTCGCTCCGGAGGCGATCTTCAGGTTGAGGGTGGCTATCCCGATTCCGGCCGCCGCCGCGGGGGGTAACAGAGCTACGGCGATCATGACCCCCACCAGAGCCGAGTTGATTCCCGCGGTCAGAGAAAAGGCTCCCGCCAGGCCGGAGCCCAGGGCAACTACCAGGCTAAGGAAACCCGGATTGAGTTGGTGGCCGATTTGAGTTAGCGATAATAGCTCCAGGTTCGCTGGTAACAGAAAGGCCAGCGCCAGTTTGCTGAAGGCGAGGCTGCTGACGATGGCCAGTAAGACCCCGAGAACCTGCTTTTTAACCCCCGTGTAGAAGAGGGAGCGATCGTTTATTATGGTCCCCACACAGCTGGTCATCGCCGGTCCGATCAGCGGGGCAATAACCATGGACCCCACCACGATGGCGGCGTTGTCCATGAGGATCCCGGCCGCGGCGATAATCGACGCGGCCAGCAAAAGCAGATAGTAGGTCGGAGAAGAGGGAGAGAGGTTTTCGGCACTGCTCTTTAGTTCCTGTCGGGCTACCCTGCTTTCGTCAGCTTCTTCGGATTCGGCGTACCGTTCCTTTAGTTCTTCGAACTCCTTGGCCACTATAGCTTCGGCCTTTGTGACCACCGTAAAACCGTCCTCCTCCAGGCCGGCCTCCCTCAGGTTGTCCAGGACCTCCTCCACCCCCTCCTTGGGGATCGGAAAGTAGACCACGTCGCTATACTTTCTCTGGGAGGTCTCCGGACTTATGACGTAATCGATCCCCTTCTCGGTCAGGAGGTCAATTATGACTTCCGTTTTCCCTTCGGGAATAGCCACTTGGATCAATCTCATGGTTTTGCCGGCTCCGTTTGTCTTCTAATTTGGCCCTGCTCCGTTCTAGTTCGGGAGAGCGCTATCTTTAAGTTCTCGTCGACCTTTTCTCGACCTCGTTACGAATTCAAGCTTCGCGAAAGCAGCAAGATACTTCCCCGTCGATACGGGACGGAAACAACTCTTTTCTTCTTGAGCCCCTAGCAGCCTGACTCGTCATTGTTAATCTATTTTGATGGATGGGAAGGGCCACTGCAAGCGGAGCCCGGGATAGCTCAGTTTAGATTGACTTAATGCGGGTAAATGGTACCCTTTAAAAAGTTTATAATTTGTTTAAGACCTTAAGGAGGTTACCGATGGAGAAGGTTGAAAAAACGAGACCCACCAGGTTAAAGATTGAATATCCCGATAGACAGCTGGACAGAGTTACCACGTTTTTCAGGCCCCTGGTGGCGATTCCTATTTTGATAGTCCTGGGGACGCTCTCCGGTGCCCCGTTTTTTGGGGACCACACTTTCTGGGGCTGGGGTTGGTTCGGAGGGTTGGAGTGGGGGAGTATGGCGGCTTTCGTGGTCGCCCCCACGGCACTGATGATAATTTTCCGGAGTAAGTATCCCCGCTGGTGGTTCGACTGGAATCTCAACATGGCCAGGTTCGGG
>CAYZUF010000181.1:0-2719 GCA_964481645.1 uncultured Thermotogae bacterium | reverse complement strand
GATCGTCGAGGAAGACCCCAAGGGCCGCTACGAGATTTCAGAGGGTAGGATTAGGGCGCTTTACGGACATTCCGTCGACGTCGATCCTGATTTACCGGAGGTCGAAGTAGAAGTTCTCTATCACGGTACTTCCTCAAAAGCCGCCGAACGCATCGATCGAGAAGGGCTCAAGAGTCAGGGCAGAAGGAAAGTCCACCTTTCGGCCCGGAGGGAAGACGCGATCGAAGTAGGGAAACGCCATACTCCGGAACCGGTACTGCTGGAGATCGAGGTGGGCGAAGCTATAAACTCGGGCGTGACCATTCAGAAGGCAAGTGACAGGGTGTACGTGACGGACTACATACCGGCCAGGTTTATCGAACCCGTCGATCGATAAGGTTAGAACCGGAAAATCACGGTATTCAATTTTATCAGTATTCCGAAACACCCTGTCCTGTGTGCGGGTGTAGTGCAATTCAAGCAAATTATTTTTCTTTCGGGGGAGATAGCGGTGGACTTTGATCCATTATCGTATAAGTATCCTTCCAGGCGTAATTTAGTATGTTCAACCAGGGGAATGGTAGCTACATCTCAACCTCTGGCGGCACAGACAGGATTGAAGGTCCTACATAAGGGTGGAAATGCGGTAGATGCGGCCGTAGCAACTGCGGCCAGCCTTACCGTTCTGGAACCAATCTCCAATGGAATTGGTGGTGACGCTTTTGCTCAGGTCTGGATTGACGGTGAACTCTACGGTCTCAACGGAAGTGGCCCGGCTCCGGAAAGTATATCACTGAACGAGCTTGAAGAAAAAGAGCTGGAAGAGGTGCCCCGATTTGGCTGGGAACCCGTTACCGTTCCCGGAGCGCCGGCAGCCTGGAGAGAGCTTACCCGGAGGTTCGGGAAACTGTCTCTGGAAGAGAATTTAAAGCCCGCGGTTGAGTACGCGGAGTCGGGGTATCCGGTTCAGCCGTCCCTTGGGAAGTACTGGCGAAAGGCCCACGAAGTCTTTTCCGGATTGGATGGTGAAGAGTTTGAAGGCTGGGCTGAGACATTTGCCCCTGGTGGTAGGGCTCCGGGGATAGGAGATACCTGGTCCGCCCCGGATCATGCCGAGACCCTAAAAAGTATTGCGATTACTGGGGCGGAGTCGTTTTACGAAGGCGATCTCGCGGAGCGGATAGATAAGTTTTCGAGGGCTACAGGGGGATATCTCCGGAAACACGACCTAGCTTCTTACTCACCCGAATGGGTGGATCCATTGAAGGTCGACTATCGAGATTACGAAGTTTGGGAATTACCTCCAAATGGCCAGGGGCTTGTCGCTTTGATTGCTTTGAATATACTTCAGGAAATGGATTGTCGGAAGAGTAGGGGGGTAGAAGCTTATCACGAGGAAATAGAGGCTCTGAAACTGGGGTTTGTGGATGGAAAGAATTATATTACGGATCCCGAATACATGGGAGAGGACCCGGCGGACTTTCTCACGGTTCAATACGGAAGTAACCGGGGGAGTCGAATAGGTTGCCGGGCCGGAGAGTTCGATCCCGGCAGTTTGGGTGAGGAAGGAACGGTATATCTGGCCGCGGCGGACGGAGACGGTAATATGGTTTCGTTTATCCAGAGTAATTACGCAGGCTTTGGTTCGGGAATAGTCGTACCGGGAACGGGAATAGCTCTTCAGAACAGAGGAAATCTTTTCACCCTGGATGAAGAGGATTATAACCACCTGGAGGGTGGTAAGCGCCCTTACCACACTATAATTCCAGGTTTCCTTACCAGGGGAGGTTGTCCCGTTGGACCTTTTGGCGTAATGGGGGGCTATATGCAACCACAGGGACACCTCCAGGTTCTGACGAGTATTATTGACAGGGGTTTGAATCCTCAGGCGGCGCTGGACGCTCCGCGATGGAAGTGGGTTGAAGGTAAGAAGTTGAAGGTAGAAAAAAGCTTTCCCGAATACATGATCGGAGAGCTAAGCCGAAAGGGCCACGAAATCACTGTAGTGGAGGATTCTGGTGAATTTGGGCGCGGTCAGTTTATCTGGAAAGAAGGCGATACCTTATTTGGAGCTACTGAACCCAGAACCGACGGACACGTGGCTCCCTGGTGATTATTGGCCAGAACTCCGCTGAGAACCCTCAGGGCACCTTGGGGCTGAATCAGCCATTTATACGGTCTCTTGATCGATAAAAGAAGCTGGTCTTAACAATTGATGTGATAAGGGGTCGAAAGCTTCGTCTTCTCTGGTAATTGTTCGATAAAACCGCAGGCGATTTCCCCGGCGTGGAGATCGCTGCTTCTGATCTCGGCCTCCGATAGGATTTTCCTGAACAATCACCAGAGAGTCTGAAGACGGCATTTAATATATTGCCTCCCATTTTTAAGGGCTCCGGGCCGGAGGTCCTATCTTTGACCTTTTACCAAAAGGATTCAGCTGGTTTAACCCAAACACAAACCCTGGGGGGTTCTCAGCTAGTTTGGGTAAGGTTCTGGGAACTACAGCAGATATAAGTCCCGAGGTTTTGACCTGGTGGAAGAATTTAGTTGTGAAGACCCAGTTGCTGTGGTATTATCTTTCTGGAGGTCGATGGACTTGGGAATGTCTTTTTAGTTTTATTTGATTGTTCTAACATTACTGCTATTTCGGGTTCCCTTTTCTCTAATCTGCTTTCATACTCCGATGTTTCCCTTCCAGCAGTCTTCATGCGGGCCTGATGCCCGCCTTCCTACTTTTGTA
>CAYZUF010000180.1:0-2758 GCA_964481645.1 uncultured Thermotogae bacterium | reverse complement strand
TTCTCTCCCAGGGGCGGGGACATAAGGAGTTCTTCCAGATTGTCGCCGAAGACCTCGATGGCCTCTCGATCGGCCTCTTCCTTGATCTCGTTCCGCAGATCCGTCTCCAGGGAGGGAGCCAGCAGGCGCGAATAAGAGTCCTCCAGAGCCAATTCCACCTGCCTGCTCGACGCCGTATTGCCCGGGTTTACCAGCCCGCGGAGCTTCTTTATTCCCGCTTCTTTCGGTGGCCTTACCTTGACCCGGAGCACGTCCTCGTCCTCCCCTCTGAATATCGCCAAAACCCTGTGGCTGGGGGCGCTCATGGCGGGTTCTTCCAGGTCGTAGTACTCCCGGTAGTTCTCGTCGGGGTCGGCCTCGGAGTCCTTTAGCTCTGACCGAATAATTCCCTTCTCGAAGAAGAACTCCCTCATTTCTTCCCGGACGGCTTTGGCCTCATTTACCTTTTCCGCGATTATGTCCCTCGCGCCCCCAAGGGCCTCTTCCGGACTTTCGACCCCCTTTTCCTCGTCGACGTAACTTTTCGCCACGACCTCGGGGTCCAGCCCCGGTCTCTCCTCCTGGAGGGCATCCGCCAGAGGTTCGAGTCCTTTTTCCTTTGCTTTTTTACCCCTGGTGGACCGGCTTGGCCTGTAGGGCAGGTAGATGTCTTCTAGTTCCGAGAGGCTGGATGCTTCCTCGATCTCTTTCCGGAGTTCCTCGGTCAGTTCGTCCTGATCCTTTAGGGAGTCCATTATAGTCTCGCGGCGGCTTTCCAGCTTTTCGGCCTTTTCCAGCTCTTCCTTTATCTTTCCTATCTGGACTTCGTCCAGCGAGCCGGTCTTCTCTTTCCTGTACCGGGCGATAAACGGGATGGTGTTTTCATCGTTCAGCAGAGAGTTTACTGCTTCGAGCTGGTCGACTTCGATATCGAGATCTTTCGCTATATTCTTTGTTGCTTTTTTCAGTTTAATCTCCCCTGCGCTTTAAGGATAGCTGCATTCAATATTATAGGTGAACGGAGATGCCGTTTCGAACCATTGGAGTTTCAGTAGGCCGCAATGTAAAGCCTCGGGAGAAGGCTAGAGCTAACTTCACTAAGTGACCCCTTTGAGATATAACTCAGTTGGGGATAAAATCGGTTACGAACCCCTTTAGACAAAACAACCTATGCTAATAAGGTGAGGTGGGCCATATTTATGCCATCGGAGGAACGTAAACTGGTGCCGGACCTAGAGCCGGAAGAGATAGAAGAGGAAGGGGAAGCAGGGGAAGCGCTGGAGTCGCTTAGAGAGGCGATCAGATACCACAACTACCGGTATTACGTGGAAAACGACCCCGTTATCTCGGATTACGAGTACGACCAGCTGATGCGGGACCTGGAGGCCCTCGAGGAGGAATTCCCATCTCTGGTCACCCCCGACTCGCCAACCCAGCACGTGGGTGGCGAACCGCAGGACGAGCTGGGTTCCGTCCGGCATCCGGAGCCGATGTTGAGCCTCCAGGCCGCCTACGATGAGGAAGAGGTTGCAAATTTCGACGAAACCTGTCGGGAAGAGTTATCTCAGGAGGAAGTGGAATACCTGGCCGAGCCGAAATACGACGGACTGGCAATCGAACTGATTTACGAGGAGGGGATGCTTTCCGTTGCTTCAACACGAGGAGACGGCGAGACCGGCGAAGACGTAACGGAAAACGTCAAAACCATAAGAGAAATTCCCCTCTCCCTTATCAGCGAGAATGGAAGACCGATTCCGGAGAGGCTGGTGGTTAGAGGGGAAGTATACATGCGGAAGGACGAGTTCCGGGAAATGAACAAAAGGCGGAGGGAGGAAGGAAAGGATCCTTTCGCCAACCCCCGAAACGCCGCCGCCGGCTCCCTCCGTCAGCTGGATCCGAAGGTAACCGCCCGGAGGCCTCTGCGTATCTTCTGTTACGACGTGGCGGAGGACGAAGAACACGGGTTCGAGTCCCAGAAGGAAATCATGGAGGCCCTCCCCAACTGGGGACTTCGGGTGAATCGGGACTGGATAAAGACCTGCACCGGCGTGGACAAGCTTCTCGATTTCCATGAGAAGCTGGAAGAGAATCGAGAAGATTTCCCCTACGAAATAGACGGCGTGGTTTACAAAGTCAACGAACTCTCCCTGCGGGAGGTTCTGGGCACCAGGGAAAGGGATCCTCGCTGGGCCCTGGCCTATAAATTCCAGCCCATCAGGGGCGCCTCCCGGGTTAAAAATATCGAAGTCCAGGTGGGGAGAACGGGCTCCCTCACCCCTATTGCTCACCTTGAACCGGTCCACATAGGAGGCGTAGAGGTCAAGCGGGCTTCTCTACACAACCAGAGCGAAGTCGAGAGTAAGGACATCAGGATCGGAGACGAAGTTCTCGTGGAGCGAGCCGGGGACGTGATTCCCCAGATCGTGAAGTCCCTGCCCGAGGAGAGGGACGGTTCGGAGGAGAAGTTTACCATGCCGGACAGCTGCCCGGTCTGCGACTCGGACGTGGTAATTTCCGACGACAAACAGCACGCCTACTGTACAAACGCTAGCTGTCCCGCCCAGGTCCGGGAACGGCTGATCCATTTCGCCTCCCGGGGTGGAATGGATATCGAGGGCCTGGGAGACAAGATTGCCGAGAAGTTTATCGAAACCGGCCTCGTGGAGAGCCTGGACGACCTCTACCGGCTGGAAAAAGACGAGTTGACCTCTCTGGAAAGATTCGCCGAGAAATCCTCGCAAAACCTGCTCGACGAAATAGAGGAGAGCAAGGACCAGAC
>CAYZUF010000179.1:0-2771 GCA_964481645.1 uncultured Thermotogae bacterium | reverse complement strand
GCATCTATGGGGTCTTCCTTCTTAATCTTCACCCTCTCCTTAATCCTCTCCCGTCCAGGGCGAGGAAATTTGGGTGGGGGATCTTTAGGTCGAAGTTATTCGTTTCCCCCCTCTGCGGGGGAAAGAAAGATTGGGGGCGTTAGGTACTTGGTACTGGGTATTTGGTACTAGGAAAGACAAAAACAACCTATGAGGAATTCCAATTAACCCTCACCCCCATCTGCTGTCACCTTAGTACAAGCAACTTTCCGACTTTGATCATTTTACAATTAGTACTATCTCGGGCTTCAACCTGGTAGAGATACATCCCGTTAGCCAGTCTCGCACCTCCCTGCGCGGTCAAATTCCACTTCAGACTGTCACCGCTGCGATAATCAGAAGAGAATACCTCTTTTCCGGCCAGATCGTAAGCTTTAACCCGTAACCCCTTAACCTCAGGTTTTTTGACCCGGAACTCCACCTCCTCTTGGTCCGTAATGGGGTTCGGAGACGCGATCACCATTAGACTGGTAAAAGCTTGTAGTACCGGCGGTGGCGGAGGGGTAGGTATTTTCCGCTCCTCCGCTTCGGCACCTGTGAGAGGTATACCCGACACATCATTCAAGTTAACACTAGTTGGAGGAGAGGGCGGCACGGTATACGGAATTACCAATCTTATGTTCTGCCGGTCGGTCCGTATCCAGTATCCCTTACCCGCCTCAACCGACTTCTCATTTACTCCGAATTCGTAAGCATAGTAGATCTCCTTTTCCGGATCCCATTCCCAGAGGAATAGTGATAACCACCCCTCATCCGCGGCCTGAGTCATCGAGACTACTTTGCCTCCTTCTTCCTTCCTCACTCCTATAGAATCGATGGATGTCTCCGCCGGAACCCCGAATTGGTGCCACCCTTCCTCCGTCATGACTATTTCTCTTTTCTCGTTAAACTCCCCAGTTACAGTGAACGTTTTCGGAACCTCAGTCTCGGAGAGAAATATCCAGTTCCCCCGGCACGGTTTGAGACTAAACCCCTCATCCGAACTTTTGTATCCTCCATGTCCTCCGTTATGGCCCGCATCCCAGCGAATAATTTTTGAAGAAGGTATCCCGGTGAAAGTATTTGAGGGGGAACCGTCTTTAGGTTTGACCGGAATAGATACCATGTTCCACCCGGGCTCGGTTATTTCGATCTCCTTTGAAACAAATTCACGGGACGAATTGGTCCCTTCTCCACCGGCAACAAGAGGGAGGCCGGAAAGTTCATCGAGCGAGGGATTAGAACTCGAATTTATCGTAACTTCGAGGTATCCAGCGCTAGAATTCTCCTGCAAATCACTACAGGACAACCACTTACCTTCCGAGGAACTCCAGAATTTTACCTCGGGTTTTTCCGGCCATTGATCAAGGTAGAGTTCCAGCGTTAGCCGCTTCAATGAGGTTGGTTGGTCGACGTATGCATCGACAAACATACCCGGGCTTTCCATCGGCCCCTTACCCCTAGGATTTCCAGAATACCTGGCCACGGTCAGGGCTACTTCTTGGTCAAGAGAACCATCCGGCTTATTCGCCCGGGCCACAGCCCCTATATCTTCCCGCCCGTCAACCATCCCTTCGCCCTCTCCCGAGGCAATCAACCTCGTTTTGGCGGTTTCTATCGGAGAAGTATCATCCTTCTGGAAGAAGACAGTCGTCACCGCTACCTCCTCACCGGCAGTGGCTTTTATAGAAGAAGGCGTCGGGTCGGATGGTGGAGTGAGAGTTACTTCCGCCGTTCCGTCCCCTCCTATCGTGAGGCTATTTTGGGAAAGCTCCCCGAATTGAGTAGAGAGGGAGACCTCGGCTCCTTCTTCGTATTTGACAATTATCGCAGTAGTAGTCGACCCGTCTGCCGGCAAACTCAGGTCGACAACGGAGACATCAAGTTCGCCAGTTATAGACACAGACGTTCCTGCAGTGTTAGACGCTCCGCCATCGTCGGTAACCTTTAATTTTATCTCCATCGTTCCCGGACTGTCAGAGGAGAAAGAGGGGTTTGCTCCGGTCGCATCGTCATATTGACCGTCACCGTCAAAATCCCATTCGTAGCTCTTAATTTCTCCGTCCGGGTCGGACGAACCGGAACCGTCCAGCTGGATGGGTTCACCCACTTTGCCCTCGTACGGACCACCAGGGTCGGCTACCGGACCCTGGTTTTCGGTGTCCTCGTAAGACTCGGCCGTCGAGCTTGTGTTCTGAGGCTCGGGTGGCAGCGGCCCGACGAAATCCTCGGTGAAACTGTCGGTATCATAGCCATTTCCCCGGTCAGCGTCGGATCCGGAACCCCGCATCGAGGATTTCGTAGAAGAAGCACTAGCTTTCCTCTCCATAGCCTGACCGTCGTCCGTATCTCCCTCGTAGGTAACCGAATCGACGACGTTCCCGCTGGCATCGCGAATTTTCACCGTGCCTCCTCCATTCGTGATAGACATTTCGTCTACCACGTCGCCGCCGGGCCAGCTGGAATCATCTTTCTCGTTAGACCAGCCCCCGTCGACCAACAGCAAAAAGCCGTGCGCCGGAATCGCCAGATTATTCTGTTCATCCGTATCTTCGCCGAAATTTACCCAGCTGGATCCCCCGTCGTCGGAAAAACTCCACGAGCTCAGATCAACGGCGTCCCCCGTCGGGTTGTAGAATTCAATATATTCCGAGTCATACTCGTCCTCCGGGTTATAGTAGATCTCAGAGATAACAATATGATCAGCGAGATTCTCAGCTGAAGCCAGAAGCACTTTGTCTTCGCCGTTGGTA
>CAYZUF010000178.1:0-2782 GCA_964481645.1 uncultured Thermotogae bacterium | reverse complement strand
AATTGTGAACCAGCCAGGGAGTGTGAAAGCCGATGAAGTCCGCTCCCAGCATCCCCTCAACCAGTTCTTGTTTGACCGGAATTATCCCGAAGGTTTCCCACGGGGGCCAGGGTATATGCCAGAAGAGGGCGATCTCCGCCTCGGGCTTCTCTTCCTTGATCATTTTGGGCACCAGGGCGAGCTGATAATCCTGTACCCAGACCCTGTCATTAGGTTCCAGTTCTTCCAGGACGGTCTCCGCAAACCGCCTGTTTACCCTCCTGTAGGTCTCCCAGTTCTCCTTGTCCAGGTTGGCTTTGTGGGGGAAGGAGTGACAGATTGGCCAGAGGGTGGAATTGGAGAAACCGTAGTAAAACCCATTTACCTCTTCCCGGGAGAGCTTCAGCCTCTTTAACGTATAGCCGGTTTCCTCGTCGGGAACGGTTACCTTGTTCTCCTCGTCGGTTACTTCGAAGTCGGCCTCACCCCTGCCCCAGGCAATCCAGAGGTTGTTGGAATTCTTCATCATTGGATCCAGGCCTGTCGTCAACCCCCCGGCCCGCTTTTGCTGCTCTATTTCTCCGTCGCTGTAATCGTGCTGAAAAGGTTCGGCGTTGGAAACTAGGATTAACCTTTTGTCACCTTCTCGATTCTGCATTAGAACCACCCCGGGGAGTATTCGACCTTCCTCCCCGCAAAACAGGATAGTGAATGCTCTGCCTTTTTGCAAAAGAGGGGTTGGGGGCACCGGTGGTATCCGGAAATGAAAGGAACGGGTTCAACTTAACTCCTGACGCAGTCTTTCCGCTGCGTCCTCCGGACTGACCAGGTTGATAAAGTTGCCACTTCCCCATTCAAATCCAGCGGGCTGCGTCAGCCTGGGGATCACTTCCAGATGCCAGTGGTAGCTTCCCTCCAGGACCTCCTGATCCCCTAATTTCCCGGAAGGTGAGGTATGGATCGTATAGTTGTAGGGGAAGTCTCCCAGTTCCTCGTGGAGAGCGCTCAGAGTTCGTTTTAGGGTACCTGCCAGGTGAGCTATCTCTTCCTTGCTGCTAGCGGTGAAGTTCGGTTTGTGTTCTTTTGGCAACAGGTGAGTCTCGTAGGGAAAACGGGAACCGAAGGGAGCGATAACCAGGAAACTGTCGTTGTCAAGGATTAGCCTCTCCTTCTCTCTTCTCTCCGCTTCGATCATCCGACAGTAAAGGCAATTCCCTTTTTCCCTGAAAAAACCAGCTGCCTGTTCGTATTCCCTTTGCAGAAGGGAGGGGACGAAGGAAGTGGCCATGATCTGACTGTGGGGATGGCTGAGCGAAGCTCCCGCCCGCTGGCCTCTGTTTCTGAAGACGCTGACGTAATCTATTTCCTCTTCCTCGCCCAGGGCCTTGGAGCGGTCTATGTAGGTCCGAACCACTAGCTCTATTTCCTCTTCTTCCAGCTCGGCCAGGTTTACGTGATGGCTGGGAGTTTCGGCTATCACTTCGTGGAATCCGAAGCCTCCCCGGGTCCGGAAGAGGTCACTTTCTATCACCGAGGTGGTGCCGTCTCGATCCAGGGCGGGATATTTGTTGGGAAAGACCCGAATCCTCCACCCCGGGCCGCCCCTCTCCGTCTCCTCCCCCTCCCGAATGGCGTAGACTTCGGGGGGTGTTTTGGATTCGTTTCCGGGGCAAAAAGGGCAATCCTCTACCTTTTCCCGGTCGACCTCTTCGGATACTTCGGAAAAATCAAATGGCCTGGCTCCCCGGGCCGGAGCGATAATTGACCACAGGTCCTTTGTTACCTCTTTCCTGATTTCCGACATTTATTTCACCTGGTTGCAAGTTAAAAGCGCGAATTAACTCACGGGACCCCCGCGATCCTCGGGACTAGCTAGCTTTATAAAGATAGACTCTTCTGGGAGGAAGTTCAACTCTTGGACACGAAGGCGGCGGGGAAGGGGATGGTCCCCGCAATCCACCGGCGCCGATCCGAATCCACCACCACCTTTCCGGGGATTTAACTACCTGACCGTTTATTTCTATTGTACTGGTTTGATCGGTTACCGGTAGCGAGTACAATAATATGGGAGTGGTTTTTGAAGCCAGGGATTTTCCGATCATCATAACTGGAGGGAAAAAATGATCGATAACGAAGTCTTAAAAGCGATCAGGGAAAGAAGGATGGTCTTTAAGTTCAAGGACGAACCAGTCGAGGAAGAGGAACTGAACGCCGTCTTACGGGCGGGCTACTGGTCGGAGAGCTATGGTCACTGTGAGCCATGGCAGTTTGTGGTTGTTGAAGACGAGGAGACCAAACGGGAGCTCTACGAGCTGACAAAGCGGGTCACCGTCTATACGGCCGGGATCAAGAACGCTCCTCTGACCGTGGCCATAGCGATCACTGGCTGTGGAACGAGTCACTTCATCGAGGAAGGGGCGGTTGCAGCCCATAATATGGCCCTTGCTGCCTACAGTCTGGGGTTAGGGGCTTACTGGATTGACGTTTACGGTCTGGAGGATACAAAGAATTCCGTGGAGGCGGAAGCCAAGGAGATACTTGGCTTCCCGGAGGAGATTCGACTGACCTATCTACTCCCTCTGGGTAAGCCCGACCAGAAGAGGGAGACAAAACGAGTCAAACTAGAAGACGTAGTCCATTTCAACAGGTACGGAAACCAGTAGAAGGAGAAGTATCTTCGCCCGGAAAAGTCCCACGACCGAGATCCCAGGGGGTTTTCCGGGCGGGGGCGGGCGCCCCGGGGCCCGGAAGGCCCGAAGAGCCTGTCACCCGCCTCTCCCACTCCCCGGGGGGTGTAGTCATT
>CAYZUF010000177.1:0-2792 GCA_964481645.1 uncultured Thermotogae bacterium | reverse complement strand
AAAGGCGGCCAAGGCAAACGTCGCTCCAAAACTCAACTGAAAGCCGACCGTGGAGACCGCTTCCGGACTGAGGATAACCAGGATGAGAGCTGCTCCCGCCAGGGCTTGATACCTGTCGTACCACTTATTCAGAATCAACCCGGTCCGGTTCAGCAGCAGGTGGGCTCCGCCAAATAGATAGATGAGCGATGCCCGGAGCAGAGGGAGTTTGAAGCCCACTACTATCAGATAGAAGAAAAGCAAGATCAGACTGGCGGGATAGATCAGGTTTCTGTCCAGGCCCAGCCTGCTCGCAATCCACCAGCTAACGCCGAGGACGATCCCCAGGTGGAGGCCGCTGGCGGCGAGCAGGTGGGCCAACCCGGTTCTGGTGAAGGAATTTTCCACTTCCCCGCTCAAGGCCTCCCTGGTTCCGAATAACAGGGCTTTGAGAAAATTGCCCCGTTTCGGGAAGAGTGATTCAATTCTGGCCGAGATTAGCTTCCTCAGGTTCCAGCCCAGCTCCAAAATCGGGTTTCCACTGCTCTTCCCGGACTCTACTATTTTACCCTCGTACACCACTCCCCAGATCCTCTTTTTTCTGAGAAATTCTCGATAGTTGAATCCCCCGAATTTGGTTGGAACTTCGAAGTTCCCACCGATAATCAATCTGTCTCCGTAATTCAACTCTGGATGGCCGGTGGGCCTCAAAAAGACCTTTAGCTTTCCCGGATACTTATCCGGCTTCAGTGTAAGTTCGGCTCCCTCCGGGGATTCTTTCGGATAAGAGACCACCTGGCCGGCGACCGTATGGAGGGTGTTTACCCTGGGATAAAGGTCGGAGGGGTCGAAATATCTCGATCCGTAGAAGGAGATACCCAGGAAGAGCAATGTCAGGATAACGAGGGCGGTCCTCCCCCTTCTGTCCATCCGTTCGAGTACCAGCAGGAGAACGAATGAAGCGCAGATTCCACCGAGGAACCACCGAGGGAGGGAAGTCACCCCCAGTATTTTCGCCAGGATGATCCCTCCGGCAAAACTCAAGAAGACTATTACCAGTGGGCGTCTTTTCATTTTGAGGTCCTCGTCCCCCGCTCTCGCCGTCCATACATTTTATCCCCCCTGGGGTATTTTGCAAAGGTGCGAGCTATTGGCCCTTGAGTTCCACCGGGGATAGTTTGTGTGGTTGTTACCGCCGATCCGGCTCAATAAGATTAACTGGAGAGTGATAAGTTTGGAGAAGATAGAGGAACTTAGAAGACAACTCAAAGAGGTCGGTGATTATCTTTGACCTGGAGGAGCTCAAGGAAGAGCTGAGCCGACTGCGGGAGGAGATGAACGAACCCGATTTCTGGGACGACCCGGAGAAAGCCAAAGCAAAGTCCAAACTGGCAAACAGGAAAGAGGAACGGATCGACGCCTTCAAGCAGCTGACCGAGGAGCTGGAGGAGATAGAAGTCCTCCATCAGCTGGCCACTGAAGAGGGAAACGAGGAAGAGCTGGAGAGCCTCGGTGACCGGATGGAAGAGCTCAGTGGAAAGTTGGATTCCTTTCAGCTGGAATTGTTTATGGACGGCGAGTTCGACGGGGAGGATTGTTATCTGGAAATAAACGCCGGGGCCGGCGGAACCGATGCTCAGGACTGGGCGGAGATGCTACTGAGGATGTACAGTCGGTGGATGGAACGGAAGGGGTTTTCCTATCAGTCTCTGGGGGTGAGTGAGGGGGAAGAAGCCGGGATTAAGAGCGTCACTCTGGAGGTCGAGGGCAACTGGGCTTATGGCTATCTGAAGGTGGAGGCAGGAGTCCATCGGTTGGTTAGGATCTCTCCTTTTGACTCCGCCGGGCGGAGACACACCTCCTTTGCCTCCGTCAACGTGACCCCCCAGTTCGAGGACGACGTCGAGGTAGATCTGGATCAGAGCGATCTTCGAGTGGACACTTTTAGAGCCAGTGGAGCCGGCGGTCAGCACGTAAACGTAACTGATTCCGCAGTTCGAATAACTCACCAACCCTCGGGGATAGTCGCCACCTGTCAGAACGAGAGGAGTCAGCACAAAAACCGGGAGACGGCGATGCAGATTCTCAGGTCTCGCCTTTACCAGCTAAAAATGGAAAAGCGTTCCGAAAAGATCGAGGAAATCCAGGGAGAGTTGAAGGATATCGAATGGGGAAACCAGATCCGCTCTTACGTCCTGCATCCTTATCGAAAGGTCAAAGACCATAGGACCAACCTGGAGATCGGGGATACGGAATCCGTCCTGGACGGAGAGATTGATCCCTTTATTCAGGCCTACCTGAAGCAGAGGTAAGGTTTTTCCTGGCAAAACTTACCTGACCAACCCGCCAAGAAAGGACTCTACTCATTCTATTCCCGAAACGAATAAAAAAAGGGCCGCCGGTGAGGCGGCCCTTTTAGTCTTTACGAAGAGAAGATTGGCTTAAAGGTTATTCTTTATACATCAGCCAGGATCTGATATCCATCGTGGAGTCACAGAAAGCGTTTTTAACGTTGGGTTTTGAGATTACGTAACCCTGAACGAGGTTGGACCAGAGAGGTACCCACATAACGTCATGTGCACTAAGAATTTGGACAGCCTTGTACAATTCTGCCCTGTTATCCGCGTTGGGAGTGGAAAGTGCTGTATCCAGGATCTTCTCGTAGGCTTCGTAATTTGGATGATGGTTGAAGAAGGTTCCTAGGACTTCAGGTGAGCCAGTTGTCCAGGGCTGAAGGAAGTTACTTGCCTCCAAATAATCTGGATACCAGCCCAGCAGGAACATTCCAAATCCTCCCTCTCCCATTCTCTGGG
>CAYZUF010000176.1:0-2808 GCA_964481645.1 uncultured Thermotogae bacterium | reverse complement strand
GCTCGATTGACTGCTGGGTCTCGTGTTTTTGAAGTACGTAGTTGTTAGTTTTAAAGAGGTTTTTCTACAAGCCCCGCCCGGAAGGGCGGGGTAATTGACATTGGTATATTGGTCGTCGCTTGACTGAAACCACGCTTCGACCGAGGAGGGAAAATGAAAGAAGACTACCACTACCAGGAACTGCTGCTGGAGGGTGATCTGTCCGAGATCGACCCGCTGGTCGACGAATTGATCAGGGTCGAGGAGGAGAGGCAGGCCAGAAAGCTGATATTGATCCCGTCGGAATCGATCTCCCCGCTGCCCGTCCGGGAGGCCCTGGGTTCGGTCTTCAACAACGTCTACGCCGAGGGCTACCCGCGGGACGCCATGCGGGAGGAGGTGGAGGAGAACCTGGCCGACCTGACCCGTCAGATAACCCACTACCGACGTTACGCCAACCGGAGGTTCTACAAGGGTACGGAGTTCGTGGATATAGTGGAGAGTCTGGCCGGGGCCCGGGCCAGGCAGGCTCACGCGACCGCGGAAGTGCCCCCGGAGGATATCTACGTCAACGTCCAGCCATTGTCGGGTACTCCGGCCAATCTGGCCGTCTACGATAGTTTCGTGGAGCCCGGGGGGACGGTCATGGGCCTGGCCCTGGATCAGGGGGGACACCTATCCCACGGGAGCGAGTTCAACCTGACCGGCAAGCGGTACGATATAGTCTCCTATTCGACCGACCCCCACACAGGGCGACTGGATTACGATCAAATCCGGGACCTGGCCCTTGAGCACGAACCGGAAATGATAATTGCCGGTTATACCTCCTATTCCTGGGCCCCGGACTGGGATAAGTTCAGCGCCATCGCCGACGAAGTCGGGGCCATCCTCCTGGCCGACATAGCGCACGTGGCGGGAATGTCCATCGCCGGTGCCTATCCCAGCCCGATCGGCAAGGCCGACGTGGTCATGCATACCACCCACAAGACTCTGGCCGGCCCCAGGGGTGCGGTGGTCCTGACCACGGATCCGGATAAGGCCGATGTATTGGACGAGGCCATATTCCCCGGGGCCCAGGGTGGGCCCCATCCGAACAAGTTTGCGGCCATGGCAGTTGCTTTTAAAATTGCCCAGACGGAAACGTACCAGGAACTCCAGTACCAGATGGTGGATAATGCAAAGGCTCTCGCCGAGGGACTGCAGGAGAGAGGGTTGACTCTCGCTTACGGCGGTACGGATACCCACCTCATGGTGATCAACCTCAAGGAACTGGAGCAGGAGCTGGACTTTACCCCGATGGGCGAGATCGCCTCCCGGATCCTGGACGAGGCGCGAATAGTAACCAACAAAAATACCATTCCCGGCGACGAGAGCGCCGCCGAGGCCCACGGGTTGCGCCTGGGGACTCCGTGGATAACCCAGCGGGGCATGAAGGAGCCGGAGATGAAGGAGATTGCCGATATCGTGGCCGACCTCCTTCGGGGGATGAAGTCCTTCCACTGTATCGGCCAGACCTGCCCGCTTTCCCGGGGCAAGGTGAATCTGGACCTGATGATGGAAGGGCGGGATAGGGTGGCAGGCCTGCTCGATGACTTCCCTCCCTACGCCCAGGAAGAAGAGGAATACCCGGAATACTATCCGCGCGAGCTGGGGGAGATGGAAGAGTCCGAATCGGAAAAAGAAGCTGCTAGTTCTATTGACCCGGACTGGCCGCGTACCGGTTTGATCGAGGTAAAAGGCCACAGGCCAACTGCCTTCCTCGACCAGATAACGACCAGGGACGTCCTCGACCTGGAGGACGGGAAGGGTAAAAGCGCCGTCCTGCTGGACGAAGACGGTGCCGTACTCGATAAGGTCGAGATCATCAGGGACGACGAGGACGGGGAAGAAAGGTACTTCGTACTGACGACGCCGGAACGGACCGATAGGATGATTAACTGGTTCCGCGGTATATCCGACGGTTACATCACTTTCGATAAGCGGGACTACATGAGAAAGGTAGAGGGTCCGGTGAAGGTCTACGACCTGGTTCGCGAGGATCTGAACGGAGACAGCATGCAGGCTTTCGGTCCGGTTGGCAGCGAGAGTTTCGTCGGTTCGATCAAGGGTCTGGAGGACGTGGAACCCGGCCAGTTTGGTAATATGGAAGTCGACGGCACTGAGGTCGGCCGTTACAGGTCCGAAGTCGAACCGAAAAAGACCTACTTCTGGGCCAGGTCGGATGATCTGGGCTCACTCCCTGACGGCCTAGAGCTGACGCCCGAAAACCGAAGTGACCACTACGGAAAAGCCGGAGTCGATCTTTACGACGAGAAAGAGGAGCTATTCGATCTGGTCCGTCCCTATTTCGTCGGCCAGAGGGAGCTGGAGGAGGAGCTGGATCGGTCCGAGTTTCCCGAAGAGGTTGGCCGGGTATTTACTTACGAATCGGAAGAGGACCCGGAGGCGAAGGAATCCACTCCCCTGCTGGAAAGGCACGAGGAGCTGGGAGCAAAGATCGCCCCCTTTGTCGGCTGGGAAATGCCCTTCTGGTATTCCACGATCCAGGACGAGCACCGGGCGGTGCGAGAGACGGCCGGCCTCTTCGACGTCGGCCACATGGCGGTATTCGAGGTGAAAGGAGAGGAGGCAACCCACTTTCTGGATTGTGTTGCTTCGAATTACGTGGGGTGGATGGGGGATAAGGAAGCTCAGTATAATTACTTTCTGGACCCGGAGGGGCGAGTCATCGACGATGCCATGGTCTATCGAATAAACGAGGAGCGCTATATTATCGTGGCCAACGCGGTCAACGAGGAGGAGGACTGGGAGTGGCTGAAGGCCGTCGCC
>CAYZUF010000175.1:0-2915 GCA_964481645.1 uncultured Thermotogae bacterium | reverse complement strand
AAAACTAGGGGTCGCTTACCACCTGCGCTGGCACGACGGCCACAGAAAGGTAATTGATCAAATCCATGGGGGAGCCGTGGGAGAAGTCCAGCACGCCAGAATCCAGTGGTCCTATCGAGCCGAGGACGATTCCAACTGGAGGGCCCACGAGGAAGTCGGAAGGTGGTGGGCCTTGGCCAGCATCGGGACCCACGGACTGGACTTAATCCGTTGGTCCATGACCCCGCTCTGTGGGGAAGTGACCGAAGTGAATAGCATGATAGCAAATGACTACTGGAACAGCCCCCACGACGAAACGGCCATGGTGAATTTAAAATTCGAATCCGGAGCTACCGCCGAACTGACCAACTCGATATTGTTTGATTCCGAATCGGAATTTAAGGTCTACGGCAGGAAGGGGAGCGCGGTCTGTCGGGATACCCTCGGGCCTCACGGCGGAGGGATCATCAGAGTCCAAGGTAATGAACTAAATTACTCGCAGGTCAACCCGTACGAAGGTGAGATAAGAGACTTCGTCCGGGCGGTAGAAAACGACCGAGATCCCGAAGTTCCCGGCGAAGAGGGACTGAGGAACGTGGAGATCCTGGAAGCAGCTGGATAGGGCTCTCAATTTATAAACCGGACTACCCGCAACGAAAGGAAGAAAAAGAATATCGAAACTTGCGTGTGAGAGAGAAATCCGGATGATATATACCGGGAGCCGAAAACGAAGCCGGAAGAAGAGGGAGGAATAAGATCGTGATAGAGGAATACGAACTCGTCGTCTTCCTGCTCGCCCTGATCGTGTTGTTCTTCACCCTGATAAACCGGGAACGATTACGACAACTCCCGGCCTCTGAGCTGATGGTTCTCGCGTTCCACTTGTTCTTAGCCAGCTGGCTACTGACCAACCTTGAGAACTTCTTCTGGCCGGACGCGCTGAATCTCCTGGAGCACTTAACCCAGGCTTCGGGTGCGATACTGATCGCAATTTGGAGCTGGCGGGTATTCGGTGGGTTGGAGGGTCGGGAATGACCTACATCACCGTCATGGACCTGATCCTTTCCCTTGCCATTTTAATTGCTCTCATCTACCTGCTCACCGGCTGGAAGCGCGCATTTCGGTACGATACAAAGTCCATCCTGGCCGGACTTCTCGTGGTGACTCTTGCCCACGGGTTAATACGCTTCCTGGAATGGTCCGAAATCGGCCCGGGAACCCTGGACCCATTTTCCGACTTCCTGGCAACCATGGAACCGATGCTCTGGATCTTCTTTTTCTATTCCTTCCTAAAAGCAGTTTCCCGAAAACGGATCAAGAACCTCAATTCCCTCCTGAGGGCAATCAGAAACGTAAACCAGAGTATAGTCCAGGGAGAAAGCCTGAAGGCCATAGCACAAGAAGCCTGCGAGCAGCTTCTGGAGGCGAGGTCCTACCTGGAGTTGTCTATCGCATTTCTGAACGACGACACGGGGAAGATTTCGCCGTTCGCGGGAGCCGGTGAAAACATCTGCGGCAAGGGCTGGTCGATAACCCCTGACGGAAGCGGAGAAGCTCCGAAGTGCATCAAAAAAGCAGTGGAGAGCGAAGAGGTAGAAATACTCGACCCCGAAGACTGCAAAGACTGCAACCGGAAAGGAAAATTGCCCGTGGATTCGATAATGCTGGTTCCGATCAAAGTGCACGGCCAATTTGTCGGTCTACTCTACGCAGCCCTGGGAAAGGATCAGGGAGGGGAATTCGGAGAAGAAGAGCAATCACTACTCAAGGAGGTAGCCGGCGACCTGGGCTTTGCCAGAGAAAAGGTACAAGCCGAAAAGGACTTAAAGGAGAGCGAAGAAAGACTGGAACTGGCGCTGGAAGGAACCCAGGCCGGGTGGTGGGACTGGAACGTCCAGACCGGGGAAGTCTTCATCAACGAGACATGGGCGGAAACGCTCGGTTACCAGGCGGAAGACCTGCAGCCACTTCATATCGACACCTGGAAGGAACTGACTCATCCCGAGGATCTGGAAAAACGGACAGAGGCCCTGAGGGAACACTTCGCCGGAAATACCGATCTCTACGAAGTCGAGGTTAGAATGAAAAGTAAAAACGGGGACTGGATCTGGGTCCTAGATCGGGGCCGACTGGTGGAGCGAGACGACCAGTGCAGACCCCTGCGGATGGTTGGAACTCAGATGGAGATTACGGAGCGCAAAGAAGCCCAGGAAAACTTCAGACAGTCTTTCGTCCAGCTGGCCGAGACGACTTCCCCTGGCCGGTGGCCGAGATGACTCTCCACCACCACGAGAGGCTGGACGGTTCCGGCTATCCGGACGGGCTGGAAGGGGACGAGCTCTCCACCGAAGTAAGGATTCTCGGGGTCGTGGACGTAGTGGAAGCGATGAGTACGCGCAGACCTTACCGTTCGGCCAGATCCAGGGAAGAGGTCCTCGAAGAGATCCAGGACGGCAGGGGCGACAAATACGATCCGGAGGTGGTCGACGTCCTGGTGGAAATGATCCAAGAAGGGGAAATCGAGTTCGGCGAGTAGAAAGCTCTTTCCGGCTTTCTCTCTCCAGGTGTAGACACATAAGTAGCCCAGGTCCCCGGTTCAAACATAGAAGCCCGGGCGGTTAGCAGGTTAGTTAGCAGCTTGGGTGCCTGCGTGTAAACACAGAAGCAACTCGGGCCCCAAGTTCAAACATAGAAGCAGCCCGGGTGCCTCTGCCCGGGCGGTTAGTGTGGTTGAAGTCCTGCCTCCGTACAAACACCAACCGGAGGCTCCCGAAACCAAACCCGGTCACACACTACCGGACCGCGTACAAAGGACCCTATTGAACTTCCGCCCGACGGTGGCTAAGCTTAGTGTTCATAGGCCCGGTTAGATCTTTCCGCTGGAGCAGCTGGTTTGCCGCTGGCATTACCAAAGAAAATAATCAAAGGAGAGCATA
>CAYZUF010000174.1:0-2941 GCA_964481645.1 uncultured Thermotogae bacterium | reverse complement strand
TTGACTGTGGCATTGCGATCAACCCGAACCTGGCCGAGGGCCAGATGGAGGGCGCGATGGTAAACGGTATCGGATACGCTCTAACCGAGGAAATGGAGTTCAACAGCTCCGGTCAAATGGCCAATCCCTCTTTCTTTGACTACAAGATCCCCAACGCCGAGGATATACCTGAGATAGAGGTAATTCTGGTGGAATCGGTCGAACCAACCGGGCCGCTGGGAGCAAAGAGCGTGGGGGAGATAGGGATTAACGGAGCGATCCCGGCCATCGCGAACGCCGTCAGAGATGCCACCGGAATCGAACTCACGGAGCCGCCGTTCACCCCCGAAAAGGTCTGGAGGAGGTTAAAGAAGCGGAAAAAATAATTCCAGGGGTCGCTCGACCGGCTCTGAAGTCAGGGTCGGAGTCAGGAGTTCCGCTTCAGCCGGGATAACCAAAGGGCGTTGCCCGTTACCAGAAAGGTGGCCCCCATATCTCCTATCAACACCGCCATGGCCAGAGTAACCAGGCCGGGAAATACCGCCGCTCCCAGTCCAAACTTCAGCAGCAACGAAATTCCGATATTCTGTTTGATGGTCCTCTCCCCCCTTCGGGCTATCTCCAGCAGGTAGGGGAGACCGGTGAGATCGTCGGTCATCAGGGCGATGTCGGCCGTCTCCATGGCTACGTCCGTGCCTGCAGCCCCCATGGCGACCCCCACGTCAGCTGCCGCCAGTGCCGGACCGTCGTTGATCCCGTCCCCTACCATGGCCACCTTACCAAAAGTCCGGGAGAGGGCCTTAATTCGCTCCACCTTCTCTTCCGGAAGCAACCCAGAGTAATACCGCTTAATACCCGCCTCAGAAGCCAGGGCCCGGGCCGTCCGCTCGTCGTCTCCGGTAAGCATCACCGGCTGGACGCCTCTCTCTTTCAACTGCTTTACCACTTCCTTTGCGCCCGGTTTAAGCTGGTCGCGAATGGCCAGCAGGCCGACCGCTCTTTCGTCCGTACCCACGTAGACCAGAGTCCTTCCTTCTCCTCGAAGGTGGTCGTACTCGCCCAGTTCGTTCTGGGGAAAAAGCTCCTCCTTACCGACCCGAAAACTTTTGCCGTCCAGCTTTCCCTCTACACCCTTCCCGGTCAGCGAGGAGAACTCGGATACTTCAATCAGTTCCAGATCTTCTTCTCTCGCCTTTTCCAGGATAGCTCGTCCCAGGTGATGTTCGCTGGCCTGCTCCAGTGAGCCAGCAATCCTCAGGACCTCGCTCTCGGTGTATCCACCCGCCGCGATCACCTCGGTGACCTCCAGTTCTCCCTTGGTCAGAGTCCCGGTTTTGTCAACCGCCAGGGCTCTAACCTTCCCCATCTCCTCCAGGTAGCGACCGGCCTTGATCAGCACTCCTTCCCTCGCGGCGGAAGAGATCGACGAGACCACCGTCACCGGGGTTGAAATAACCAGTGCACAGGGACAGGCGATAACCAATAGCGTAATTCCCCGGAGGAACCAGGTATTGAACCCCCCGGGAAAGAAAAGGGGAAAGAGAGAAGCCACTATCACGGCAAGGGTCACTACAGACGGGGTATAATAATCGGCGAACCTGTCCACAAACCGTTCGATGGGGGCTTTCTCCCGCTGGGCCTCACGAACCATTTGAATTACCCTGGAAATGGTGGATTGGCTCGATTCCTTGGTAACTTCGACCTCCAAATAGCCTTCTCCGTTTATGGTCCCGGCGTACACTTCGTCTCCTTCACTTTTTTCCACGGGGACCGATTCTCCGGTAATCGGAGACTGGTCGACGGAGGAATTCCCGGTTATGACTCTGCCGTCCAGCCCGATTTTATCCCCGGGGCGAACGACCGACCTTTCCCCCCTGGTGACGTCCTCCGCGGGCAGGGTCAGCTCCTCCCCCTCCCTCTTGACCGTAACTCGTTGAGGGGAGAGATCCATCAAACTTTTAAGCGAGGATCTAGCTCGCTCCGAAGCCCAGTCCTCCAGCACTTCGGCCAGAGGGTACAGAAAGGCCAGGGTGGCAGCTTCCATCACCTCTCCGATGATCACCGCTCCGGCCAGGGCCAGGGTCATCAGGAAGTCGATATCCAGGGAGAGTTCTCTGGCCGCGGCCAGACCACGACGGGCGACGAAGTACCCACCAGAGAGGACGGCTGCCAGATAAAGAGTCCCGGAGAGGGAAAGCTCATAGGCAGGGAGAGAAAGGAGGGTCAAAGGGGAGGTGAACAATGACGCGATCAGGCCGGAGAGCAGGAAGAGTCCGGCCAGACCGGTGAGAGCTATCTCCGGCTCATTCCAGGTAAAGCCCTCGCTCTCTCCTTCGTGGACTACATTATACCCGATATTAGTGACACTATCCTCCAGGGCGGAGCGATTCACTTTCGCGGGATCGTAGGAGACCTGAAGCGTTCCTCTCCCCGGATCGACGTCCGCCTTCCCCACTCCCTCTATCTTGGCCACGTTTTTTTCTATTTTTACTGCGCAGTCCGGACAGTGGACCCTCTCTACCGTGAGCTCTTCGTTCTTCGAGTTAACCTCTCGGCTCATCTCCCTCCAACCCTCCCGGCTGAAGTCTTTCCTGACGCGGATTATATATGAACGTACGCTCATATGATAATACGAAGGGCGCGCGTTGTCAAACCGGCCGCCGTGGACTATCCTATAAGCGCTATGGGCTCCGAAAATCACGAAGATTCGACCGGACTGCATTCTATTTCCGCGGAAGAAGGGGAAGAGCTGGTACGGAGACTTCCGGACGAGGAATCGGTCGGTTCTTTAGCAGAGCTGTTCCAGGCGATGAGCGACCCCACTAGGGTCAAAATTCTCTTCCTCCTCTCCCGGAAGAGGCTCTGTGTCCACGACCTCTCCCGACTGATTGGGGCCTCCCAGTCGTCAATATCGCACCACCTAAAGACGCTTCGGCTCAGTAACGTGGTGAGAGCAGAAAGG
>CAYZUF010000173.1:0-2944 GCA_964481645.1 uncultured Thermotogae bacterium | reverse complement strand
CCAGCCGATTCCTCCCCACAGCAAGCTGTGGGGCTCCAGCACTTACTTGGCACTGGGAGTCTGCATGTAGGTTTTCTTGCGGACTTAGAGTGTCAAGTAAGTGCTGGAGGGCTTCCTCGGCAAGTTTTGGTGATCGAACGATAAACCCGAGTTGACCTGCTTAAACTTTGGGAGGTCTTATGAGTAAAAACGACTTGTCGGTACTTATCGGCGGCGACGCCGGGCAGGGCATTCAGTCCACCGGCAAGGGATTCATTCAATCCCTTGCCCGAGCTGGCTTGTTCCCCTTCGGGAGGCAGGATTACCGCTCGAGGATCCGCGGGGGCCATAATTTTTTCGAGATTAGAATCTCGGATCAGCAGGTCTATACCCATACGGATGGGGTCGATTTGCTGGTGGCTTTGACCGAAGAGACGGTAGAAAAACATATCGACGAGGTCGGGAGCGACGGCGGGGTACTCTACGACAAGGACTTCGATCTGGATCCGAACCTCTTTGAGGAGAACCAGGTTAACCCCTTTCCCCTCCCTTTTACTACCATAGCCACGGACGAAGGCGGAGCAAAAGTAATGGCCAATACGGCTGCAACCGGGGCCATAGCCGGTTTGACCGGATTTGAAATCTCCTATCTGAACGAAATAATCGAGGAAAATTTCGCCGTAAAGGGGGATTCAGTGGTAGAAAATAACGTTCGGGTAGCCCGGGCGGGCAAGGAATACGTAGAATCAAAAGGTTACGATTTCGATTACGAACTTTCTTCACTTCCCGAGCGACCGGACAGGATGGTAATTGACGGTAATCAAGCCTTTGCACTTGGGGCGGTTACCGGGGGCTGTAATTTCATCGCCGCTTATCCAATGACCCCTTCTACCTCCATCCTGGAATGGATAACCAAGCGTTCCTCGGAACTGGATATCGTGACCAAACAGCCGGAGAGCGAGCTGGCCGCGATTAGCATGGCGATTGGGGCCGGTCACGCGGGAGCCAGGTCGCTGGTTACTACTTCCGGCGGGGGTTTCTCTTTGATGGTAGAGGCCCTTGGTCTTGCGGGGATGACCGAGACCCCGGTGGTAATTGCCGAAGTCCAGCGTCCCGGGCCCAGTACCGGACTTCCCACCAGAACCGAACAGGGAGATCTCTCTCATGTGGTTTACTCTTCGCAGGGTGATTCACCCCGAATTGTCCTTGCTCCGGCCACGATCGAGGAAGCTTTTCGGGCCGGCAAGAGGGCTTTTGATCTCGCGGAGAAGTACCAGCTTCCGGTGATAGTGTTGAGCGATCAACACCTCGCGGACTCCATCCGGGCCGTCCACCCGGAGGAATTTGATACCCGGAGCCAGATCAACCGGGGAGAGATTTTGACGGAGGAATCCCTGGAGGATGAGGACGGGGATTACCTGCGCCACGAATTCACCGAGTCCGGAATTTCCCCGAGGGCCCTGCCCGGTAACAGACACGCGGTTTACAAGACGACGGGGAACGAACACGACCAACGGGGGGATGTCACAGAGGACCCGGAGATCAGGTCCAGGATGATGGAAAAGAGGATGAAAAAACTGGATACCGCCCGGGAAGAAGATATCGAAGACCCCCTTCGTTACGGGCCGGAGGAGGCCGAACTTACCTTTCTCGGCTGGGGGTCCACGTACGGAGCAATCCGGGAAGCGGTCGACAGGTTGAACGAGGAGGGAACCGACGCGAATTTTTATCACCTGAATCACCTGTGGCCGTTGGACCCGGAGGCAGTGAAAAGAGTGGTCGAAAGACCCGGCAGAACCGTGGTAGTGGAAAATAATTATTCCGGACAGCTGGCAGGTCTAATTACCGGGGAAACCGGGATCAAACTCCCCGAACGGATCCTGAAGTACGACGGTCGTCCCTTGACCCCGGAAGGGATTCTGGAAGAAGTCAACGGACTGGAGGAGGTCGAATAAGATGGCCGAGGAAGTTACTCTTTCCGATTATCAGTATCCGACTGAGCCGACATGGTGCCCTGGCTGTGGTGATTTTGCGATTTTGCGGAGCGTTCAGAACTCTCTGGTCGATCTGGGGCTGGAGCCCCATGAGACGCTGGTGGTGTCCGGCATCGGCTGCGGGAGTAAGCTGCCCCATTACATGAACGTGAACGGCTACCACTCCATTCACGGTCGACCGGTTCCGGTAGCTACCGGGGCCAAACTTGCCAACCCTGATTTGAACGTGGTGGTCACCGCCGGCGACGGTGACAGCTACGGTATCGGAGGAAACCATTTCCTCCACGCCTGCAGGAGGAATATTGGTATCACCCAGATAGTGGAAGACAACAGGGTTTATGGGTTGACGAAAGGTCAGTACTCGCCGACCAGTCACAAAGGGTTCGTGACCAAGACTAGCCCGGAAGGGGCGATAGAGCCGCCGGTTAGACCCGTACCCACCGCCCTGGAGAGCGGGGCCACGTTTGTGGCCAGGGCTTTCTCCGGGAACGTAAAAGACATGACCGATATCTTCGCCCGGGCCATGGAGCACGACGGCTACGCCCTCGTCGACGTTCTCCAGCCCTGTGTGACCTACAATCCGGGAAGGTCCTACGATTTTTACAACGACCTTATCTACGAACTGGGGGAGAACTACGACCCGACCGACAGGGATGCTGCGGAGGATAAAGCCCGGGAATGGGGGGACCGGATTCCGCTGGGAGTTATTTACCGGGAAGAACGTCCGACGTACGAGGAGCAGGTACCGGCACTTTCCGAGGGACCGATCGTTAACAGGAGCCTGGATCCCGAAGAGAGGAGCGGTCTTTCCCTTGAGGAATTGAAAGAGGACTTTACCTAACGGTTGGATTTGAGGGAGTATAGGACCGGGCGGTATTGAAAAAAACCCCATCCGGTGCTATATTAAATTGCCCAAGAATTCGGGACGTGGCGCAGCTTGGTAGCGCGCGCGCATGGGGCGCGCGAGGTCG
>CAYZUF010000172.1:0-2978 GCA_964481645.1 uncultured Thermotogae bacterium | reverse complement strand
CCCCTCCGCCTTTACCTGCGGCTCGGCGGTTCGGGAGCGCCAGGTCGACGAGATTCAGGTCCTGTTGGAAGAAAGGTCGGAGGGTGGTTTCCCCTGGATCATCGGAGGGGACTTCAACCTCCAGCCCCCGGGAAAAGACGAAAAGGGCTCCTCCAGGACCGGGGATTCGGAGGGAAAAAGCCTCATCGAACCTCTCTTCGACAGTTACAGGGCCATCCCGGGTGCGGAAGAGGTGAACGGACCTGACCCCGAGGACTGGTACACCCACTTCCCCAACGACCCCGAGATCACGGAGCCCAGCAAGACGATTGACTATTTCTTCCTTTCGGATAAGGTCGCCCCGGGAGACCACTACGTCAGGCAGGAAGATACTTCGGATATCTCCGACCACCTGCCGATTGTAGCGGAAATTAGCGTGGAATAAGAAAGAACACTCAGTAATACTTCATGTACTTTTCAATTTCCCAATCCGTAACGTTTACCTGGTACTCCCGCGCCTCCGCCCTCTTTGCCCGCAGGTAATGGCTCATTATGTGGGATCCGAGAGCATCGGCCATCACCTCGTCCTCCTCCAGTGCGTCCAGGGCTTCCCGGAGGCTGCCGGGCAGCGAACCAATCCCCCGCTTTTCCTTATCTCCTGCTTCCATCTCGTAGAGGTCCTCTTCCACTGGTTCCGGGGGCTCGATTTCCTCCTCGATTCCGTGCAAACCGGCCTTGAGAATTCCGGCAAAGGCCAGATAAGGGTTGGCGGTTGGATCGGGGCTTCTGAGTTCTATCCTGGTCGAGGTCTCCGGAGTACTGGTGTGGGGAACCCTGATCAGTACGGAGCGATTGTGCCGACCCCAGGATATATTTACCGGCGCCTCGTATCCGGGGACCAGCCTCTTATAAGAGTTTACTGTCGGGTTGGTCAGGGCCGTTAGCCCCCCGATATGTCTGAGCAAACCGCCGATAAAGTAAAGGGCCTCCTCGGAGAGCCCGTAAGCGTTGTCCGGCTGATAGAAGCAGTTCTCGCCGTCCGCAGTCAGGGAGATATGGGTATGCATCCCGGAGCCGTTGATTTTCGAGTAAGGCTTGGGCATGAAGGTGGCATTTAGCCCGTGCTTTAAGGCGATGGTCTTGGTGGTGGTCTTGAAGGTGATCAGGTGGTCGGCCAGCGTAAGGGCCTCGGCGTAGCGGAAGTCGATCTCGTGCTGGCTGGCGGCCACCTCGTGGTGGGCAGTTTCGACCTGGAATCCCATCTTTTCCAGACTTATTACGATATCTTTTCTCGCCTCTTCTCCCTTGTCCACGGGCATCAAGTCAAAATATCCTCCCTGGTCGTGCAGGGAGGTGGAATTATTCCGGAGATCGTCGTCGCCGTCGCTGGTAAACATGAAGAATTCTGGCTCGGAGCCCGCGAACATCTTCAACCCCTTCGATTCCGCTTCCCGCTGGGCCTCCTTGAGCCTGAAACGGGGATCTCCCTGGAACGGCTGTCCGTCCGGCATATGGACGTCACAGATGATCCTGGCGTTGGAGTATTCCTCACCTTCGCTGGTCCTGGACTTCCAGGGGTAGATCTTGAGAGTATCCAGGTCGGGGTGGAGGTACATATCCGATTCGCAGATCCGAGCAAACCCCTCTATCGAGGAACCATCGAAGGCGATACCCTCTTCCAGGGCCTTGTGGAGTTCGTCCAGGGTGATCTCCACGTCCTTTGGAATTCCCAGGATATCGGTAAACTGGAGCCGGATGAATTTTACGCCCCTTTCCTCCAGGGAAAATACAGCGTCTTCGATTTCAGTTGTATCTTTGGCCACCTTACATCGACCTCCGGATATGGTAGGATAAACTTATAGAAGAATTATAAGGCTGAGTAGACATTTGTCAAGCTTTTTCTCCACAATCTCTCTGAACGTTTGATATTTTGATTCTAAGTCGTATAATCGTTTCGTGAAAGCCACGTAAATAGGAACTTCGTCCGAGGAGGAATCAATGGAGGAAGAAAAGCTTCATAGAGAAATTCTGGCCTCGCTGATGGAGGACGGGAGGAAATCAATCAGGAAGGTGGCCAGAGAGCTGGAAGTCTCGCCTTCCACGGTGAGCAATCATCTGGACGAGTTGACGGGCGATGGAGTGATCAGACGGTTCAAACCCTCCATAGATTACGAAAAGCTGGGGTTTGACCTTACGGCCATCACGAAAATTCAGGCAAAGGGGAGGGAGATTACTAATATCGTGGAACGGCTCAAGGACGAGGGCAGTCTAACTCACGTCTACGAGATCACCGGCGAATTCGACATCCTGGTGATCGGGAAGTTCGACAGCCGGGAGAGCATGAACCGGGAGATCAAGCGGATGCTCAACTTCTCCGCGGTTGAGCGAGCGGATACCTCTATTGTCCTCAACGCGGTAAAGGAGGATAGCCCCTTGGACCTTGAAAGCTGACAGGGTGAGACAGCTAAGTTGAAAACGAGCTACCTCGAAAGGATCCGGGGTAGCTCGCCCCAAGAAATCCGACTGACTATCTAATCCTTCAGGCCACCCGGGTTGGATAACCCGGCGACAATTCGTACTATTTTCCAAGCTCACATACACGAGGTAGAAGCTATGGAAGAAAGTTCTGTCGGAAAGGTGGAGACCAAAACCTTCCACTACGATGGAGATATCGAGCTGGAGAGCGGCAAGAAGTTCGGTCCAGTCGACGTGGCCTACGAGACTTACGGAGAGTTAAACAGTGACGGAAGCAACGCGGTACTGATCTGCCATGCATTGACCGGGGACGCCCACGCCGCGGGATGGCACGAGGGCGACGAGAAACCGGGCTGGTGGAACAACATGATCGGGCCGGGGAAGGCTTTCGACACGGAAAAGTACTTCGTCATCAGCTCCAACGTCCTCGGAGGCTGTCGGGGGACTACCGGCCCGAGCTCAATAAACCCGGAAACCGGGGAGCCTTATGGGCTGGACTTTCCCGTAATTACCGTCAGAGACAT
>CAYZUF010000171.1:0-3060 GCA_964481645.1 uncultured Thermotogae bacterium | reverse complement strand
CTTTTCGTCCGCGGGAAAACTCTTCAAATCCTCTTAGCTCAGGAACCTGAAGCACCGCGTCCTCGGGCTTCCCGTCCTCGTCCAGAAATATTTCTATCCTGCCGTGGCCCTCCAGCCGGGTAATGGGATCGATGGAAATTTTACGCTCGCTCATCCTCGCCTCCGTCCGATACCTTTCCACCAAAGATCGAATTGGCCAGCGAAAAGGAGTAGAAAGTCCCCACCGGATCGGGGAGACCTCCCAGAAGCTCTTTTTCCCCCTCCAGCGCCTTTCCCTCTTCGCCGAGTTCAAGTACCGAAGCCAGACTGTTGAGCATCTCCGCCCCCTGGTCTTCCACTCGGGGTGGGGGGCCAAAGCAACCCTTGCAGGGCAGGTTCTTCTCCGGGCAACTGGCCTCACAACCGCTTCTGGTCACCGGACCCATACAGATGATTCCCTGGTCTAGCAGGCATTCTTCGGGATCAATCGTTATTTCCTGTGGTCTATGTAGGGCGTCAATGGTTTCTTTGTTCCATTCGCGCGAGCACTCGTCGCAGACCGTCTTTTCCCCGGCCAGAACGGAGCCGCGCGGAGGAAGTTCGTCGTTCAGCAGGGCGTCCAGGAGGCTTTCCGTCAGTTCGGGTGGCGGCGGGCAGCCGGGGACCGTGTAGTCCACTTCCACTATCCGATCGAGGTTGCTTACCCGTTCCCTGAACCCGGGAAGTTCGAGCTCCCTTCCACTTGCCTCCGACAGCTCCAGCGGTACGGAGCCTTCCGGGTTCACCGTAGTCGGGTTATGGCGGTAAACGGCATCGAAGATTCCTTCTCTGTCACTCATGTTGGCCAGTCCCGGAATTCCACCCTGATGGGCACAGGAGCCGTAAGCGACCAGTAGCTCCGATTTTTCCCGCAACAATCCGGCCACCTCCTCGTTCTCCGAGGTCCTGATTCCTCCGTTGAAGAAGGTAAGGTCTATCTCGTTCCTTTTGTATTTTTTCAGGTCCCCGTACTTGAAGTCGGTTGCTGCGGGCCAGAAGGCGACCTCGGCGTAATCCAGCAGGTCGAGTATTCTTTCGTGCAGGCCGAGCAAAGCCACGTCGCAGCCCCCACAGGAGGCCGCCCAGTAGGCACCGATCTTTTTTTTACTCACGTTTTCGGACATCGCTGTATGGTCCCGGTCCCAGTTCCTTGATCTCGGTCGTGAACTCCTCGACGGTTCGTGCGAACTTCTCCCCCTCCGTGGCCGAAATCCATTCCAGTCTGACCCGATCCGGGTTCAAACCGAACTCCTCCAGGACGTGTTTTAACAGGGCTACTCTCCTCCAGGCTTTGTAGTTTCCGCTCGTGTAGTGGCAGTCTCCGGGATGACATCCGCTGATTAGAACTCCGTCCGCGCCGTCGTTAAACGCCTTCACCACGTAACTGGCGTCTATCCGGCCCGAACAGTTCACGGTAATTGGTATCAGGTTGGGAGGGTAACTCTTCCTGCTGACCCCGGCCAGATCGGCTCCCGCCGAAGAACACCATTTACACAAAAAACCAACCAGCTTCGGCTCGAAACCCATCTCAATCCCCCAGGTAGGCGTAAATCATTTCCGTTACCTGTTCGTCCGTCAGGTTCTTCAGGGCAAGTGCGTTTGACGGGCAGCCCGAGGCGCAGGTTCCACAGCCCTCGCAGAGTATCTCGTTTACCTCCGCGACCCCTCTGGCGTTCACCTCCAGCGCGTCATAAGGACACTGGCCGACGCAGAGACCGCAGCCGCTGCAGAGGTCCTCGTCGACCTCTACCACCTGGGGGTCGTGGGAGATGGTCGGCTTGGCCAACAGGTCTATGGCCTTGGCGGCCGCCCCGCTTCCTTGGGATACTGAATCGGGAATATCCTTTGGACCCTGCCCCGCTCCCGCAAAGAAGACCCCGCCGGTCAGGCTCTCCACCGGCCTCAACTTGGGGTGTGCTTCCTTGAAGAAGCCGTTGGGACCGAGGTTTAAGTTGAGCTCCCTGCTGGTTTCGTAGCCCCCCTCCGAGGGGACCACGGATTGAGCGAGAACGACCAAATCGGCGTCTATTTCCACGCGCTCCCCGGATACTTCGTCCACCCCCCAGACGCGGACCCTCCCCTCGACTTCTTTTACCCTGGAAACCTTCCCCTTGAGGTAGAGAACTCTGTCTTCCTCCCGCACTTCCTGAATGAACTCCTCGTAGTCCTTTCCGCCAGCCCGGATGTCGATGTAGAAGATGTAGGCATTTCCGTCCGGGACTTTTTCCTTGTATAGTTTGGCGTGTTTTGCCGTGTACATGCAGCATATTTTCGAACAATAAGGGTTGTGATTCTCCGGATCCCGGGAACCGGAGCACTGGATAAAGACCACGTTTTTCGGAACTTTCCCGTCGGAGGGGCGACGGACCTGCCCGCCGGTCGGGCCCGTTGCGGAAAGCAACCTCTCGAACTGCAGCCCGTCGATCACGTCCTCATAGCGGCCGTAGCCGTACTCGCCCATCTTCTCCTTCGGGTAGAGGTCGTAACCGGTGGCCACGATTATCGTCCCGAACTCCTCCTGGACGAATTCGGTTCTCTGGTCGAAGTCTATGGCGTCCGGGTCGCAGACGTCGGCGCATTCGCTACAGCGGAGCGGGTTGAGTCCGAGACAGGCCTCCGTATCCAGCGTGTAGGAGGAAGGGATTGCCTGAGAAAAAGGTATATTGATTGCCTTCCTGGTGGTCAGTCCCCGGTTGAATTCGTCCCGTACCTCCACGGGACAGACGTCCTCGCAATCGCCGCATAAGTTGCAGGCATCCGGGTCCACGTAGGTGGGCTTCCTCTCTATTTGCACCTCGTAGTTGCCCACGTAGCCGGAAACTTCCCGTACTTCGCTATAAGCCATCAGCTCTATATTCGGATGCTGGTTCAGCTCGACCATCTTCGGAGTCAGGATACACTGCGAACAGTCCAGGGTGGGAAAAGTTTCCGAAAGCTGGGCCATGTGGCCTCCGATGGTGGGCGCCTTTTCGACTAAAATCACTTCATTCCCCGCCTCCGCCACGTCCAGGGCGGCCTCTATTCCAGCCACCCCGCCGCCGA
>CAYZUF010000170.1:0-3075 GCA_964481645.1 uncultured Thermotogae bacterium | reverse complement strand
TTATAGTCAAAGAAACTCGGGTTTGTCATCCGTCCGTCGCTGGTAAACTCCATCTCCTCGGTTAAGGCGTAACCTATTCCGTTTACTATTGCTCCTTCCATCTGCCCCTCGGCGAGGTTCGGGTTGATCGCCGTACCGCAGTCCACGGCCGCCACGTACTTCTGCAGATCTATTTCACCCGTCCTTTTGTCGACCTCCAGCTCAACGAAATGGGCCGCAAAGGGAGGCGGGGACTCCTCAGGGACTTCGGAAGCCGAGGCTTCGATCTGTTGCTGCTGGGTTTCCATCTTCCCCGAGGTCAGATCCAGTGCGAATTCGGAAAGGTCCATAGTATTTTTCGCGCCGACTATCTTACCCCCTTTCAGGCTAACGGAATCCGGGTTTTCGTCGTAGCGTTCGGAGTAGGCTTTGACGATTTCGTCTTTTATGTTCTCCGATGCCTTTCTGACCGCGTTACCCGAGACGTACGTGGTACTCGACGCGTAAGCCCCCGAGTCAAACGGCGTGAAGTCCGTATCCGAGGAGTAAACTATGATGTCTTCCAGTTCTACACCAAGGTTTTCCGCGGCCATCTGAGCCAGTACCGTATCGCTCCCGGTGCCGAGGTCCGTGGCACCGACGTAAAGATTGAAGGATCCGTCCTCGTTTAGTTTCAACCGGGCTCCCGCAAGATCGACGAGCGGTATACCTGACCCCTGCATGTTAACTGCCAGGCCGAAACCTTTTGCTTTATGTTCCTCATCGGGCGTTTTTTCGTCTCTGTTACTCCAATTAACCGCTTCCGCTCCGAGCTCCATACATCTGTCGAGCTTGCAGCTATTGATGTACTGGACGGTCCCTTCTTTTCCCTCTCCGAGTTTCTCGAAGATGGGAGAGGTTTCTCCTTCCTGGATATGGTTTATCTTTCGCACCTCTATCGGGTCCTTACCTACCTTTTCGGCAAGTTCGTCCATGGCGAACTCGAGAGAAAAGTAGCCCTGCGGGGCGCCATAACCACGGTAAGCTCCAGGAACGGGAAGGTTTGTGTAGACCGCGTCCCCGCGGAAGTGGACATCCGGAGCTTCGTTGTAGAGGGGAAGAGTTTTGCTTCCCACATTCGAGAGAACCGTCAAACTATGAGCTCCGTAAGCTCCGGTGTTGCTCAAAGCCTCCATGGTAATTGCTTCCAACTTGCCATCTTTCGTTGCACCAAGCTGGACTTTTACTTTCATCGGATGACGAGTACGGGAAGCCATGAACTCTTCCTCTCTGCTGTATTCTATCGTGACCGGTTTGCCGGTTCTAAGGGCAAATATGGAGACAATGTCCTCGAGCAGCAGCTCCTGTTTCACCCCAAATGCTCCGCCTATGCGGGGTTTTATCACTCTTATCTTTCTGATGGGAATTTCCAGGATCTGCGAGAGGATTCTTCTCACGTGGAACGGTACCTGGGTACTGGTTCTAACGACCAGCCTGTTGTGTTGGTCGATGTATGCTGTGGAAACATGAGGTTCCAGCGGCGCGTGCTGGGCAAACTGTGTCCGGCACGTTTGCGAAACGACAACGTCGGAGTCGGCAAGAGTGTCCTCCGGGCTCCCTACCTTTATATCCACGTTTGCGGCGATGTTTCTCTTCGGGTCATAAATGCCCGACGAGTCCTCCTCGTCATGGATTAAAATCGAGGATTCGATCGATTCTTCCGGGTCAAATATGGGCTCAAGCTCCCTGTATTCCACCTCGATCTTATTTAGCCCTTCTTCCACGGCTTCTTGGGTTTCTCCGGCAACTGCAGCCACCCTGTCTCCGACGTATCTCACCTTTTTATCGAATACGTAGGCATCGTAGGGCGACGGTTCCGGGTAGCCCTGGCCCGCCGTCGTGTGGGGAACTCGCTTTACGTTGTCGTAATGTAGTATGGAAACTACTCCTTCTACTTTCTCTGCCTTCGACACGTCGATATCGACGATCTCGGCGTGGGCCTTTGGGCTTTTCAGAATGCCCGCCACTAACCCCTCGGAATAGTCAAAATCCCCGGCAAAAACGGGCTTGCCGTTAACCAGAGCTTTTCCATCGACCTTGGGAAGGCTTCTGTTTACGACGTCAAACCCGGATCTCCCTTTACTTTTTTCAACCATTTATTCTTCCTCCAGTTGTTCTCTAGTTTCTTTTATAGCTTTGATCTGCTTGACGTAACCGGTGCAGCGACACAGGTTGCCATCGAGTGCTGCTTTTATTTCCGCTTCGGTGGGGTTGGGGTTTGAACTCAAGAGTGAATAAGCACTGATCAGCATCCCGGGTATGCAAAAGCCACATTGCACAGCCCCCACGTTAAGGAAATTTTCTCGTAGGTTCTCGGATAGATCGTCATCCAGTCCTTCGACCGTTTTTACTTCCTTCCCGTCTACCTGTGCTGCAAATAACGTACAGGAAGTCATCGCCCGGCCGTCCACCAGAACCATACAGGCCCCGCAATCACCGGTTTCACACCCCTTCTTGACACTCTTGTAGCCGTGCCGGCGAAGAGTTTCCAGCAAAGTTTCTCCCGGCTCGACCTGGAAAGCCTTATCCTCTTCGTTGATTCTTATTTTTATTTTCACTGTGAGACCTCTTCCGCTATCTGTTTTATAGCATCAACCGTCATCTTTTCTACAAGTGTTTCTCGATATTCTCCGCTTATCTTATTGTCGTCGTTTAGCTCCAGAGTTCTTGCGGCCAGCTGCCCTGCTTCCCTGGCGATTTCGCTCCCGAGTTCTTTGCCAATCAGGGCATCTTCGACCTCCGTTGCTCTTTTAGACTTCATCGGTCTCGCCCCGACCGCCAGCCTGGCTTTCTTGATCTTTCCCCCTTGTTGAGTGATTCTGCAGGCAAGGTTGAGGGTAGCTATATCGAATTCCGACCTGGTGAACTTACTGAACCAGGCCCCGGTTTTTCCTTCCTCCGGCAGGTCTATAGTTAATTTTTCAATTATTGAATCTTTCAGCTTGGGGCGGAAGTCTGATTCGTACAGGCGGGAAAAGCTGCGCCTGGCGGACTCTCCATCCCGAAAATAGGTGACCTCCGTATCGAGAACGGAAAGAATCGGAACTACATCCGACC
>CAYZUF010000169.1:0-3110 GCA_964481645.1 uncultured Thermotogae bacterium | reverse complement strand
CGTAATTCTTATAAACGGGTTCTTTCCATCGATGCTCAAAATGAGCATGCCCTTGGCAGGGTATCCGAAATTGCTGCAATGCTAGAGCAACAGGAGATTGAAAAAGAATACCAGAATCTGATAACTGCAGCCGATAATGCTTTTGGTGAAATGTTTTACGAGGAGGCCAAAAAAGCTTTCTCTGACTCCCGTGAGTGGCTGGAAGAGAAGGGCAAGGAGGCCAAAGAGGAATTTTCTATCGGTCCCGGGAAGTTTCAAAAGCTACTGGAGAAGGAAAAGCTGGGCTACGGAGTCGAAGAGATAACCGAGCTGGGGAAGTTCTATCTGGATGAGAGCCGGCAGTCGATGGAGAAATACGCTCGGAGGATGAACGAGGACTTCAGCGTCCGGGACGCGGTGAATGAGATCGAAGAGAATACCCCCAGGGACTTCGCAAAAGCCGTCTCCTGGTACGAGCAGGCACTCGACGAAGCACGGGCTTTCGTGCAGGATAAGAACCTGGCTACCATTCCCGAAAACGAGGATATCAAGGTGATGGAGACGCCTTCCTATATGCGGAACCTTATTCCCTTTGCCGCCTACATGCCCCCGGCAAAATTCGACGACGAGAGCCAGGGGGTTTACGTGGTTACTCCGCCCGAAGATAAGGAAGACCTGGCTCGCTTTGCCTTCTGGTCGATCAGGAATACGACCGTCCACGAAGGTTATCCCGGCCATCATCTTCAATTCTCGGCCAGCGTGGAATCGGACGATCTCTTTGGCCTGCTCGCCCATGCCACGGAGACCGTCGAAGGGTGGGCCCATTATTGCGAGGAGATGATGAAAAATTACGGCTTTGACGATACCCCCGAGGCCAGGCTGGTCCAGCTGAAGGACAGGCGCTGGCGAGCAGCCAGGATAATTGTCGACGTCAAGCTGAGCACGGGTCAGTTTTCCTACCAGGAAGGCGTGGAGTTCATGGCCGATACCGTGGGTATGGATGAAAGCTCGGCTCGGGCGGAGGTAAAGAGATATACCCAGAATCCCTCCTACCCGCTCAGCTATCTTCTCGGCAAGCACAAGATCGACCAGTTGCACGACCACGTCAAAGAGAGACTTGGCGGAGACTTCAGCGATAGGATATTTCACGACGGGTTAATTTACGGGGGATCAATCCCGATCAAATTCCACAGGGAGAGATTCGACCGAAGGATCAATAGAGCTGGCTGTCAGCCGGATCTTTAATTCCCACACCTCGGTCCTCCACAACAGGGGTGCAGTTCTATGGACGACGGAGAGCTCAGCAGAGTACCCAATCTAAACCGGATTATTCTCGTCCTGCTACGCCAGATACCGGAGGGGATGGTAACCAGTTATAAAGACATCGCCCTGGCCCTGGGAGACCCCGGGGCAGCCAGAGCTGTGGGGACCGTTCTGGCCAGTAACGAGGAGCCGGAAAAGTATCCCTGCTGGAGGGTGGTTCATTCCAGCGGCGCAGTCGGTAAATACAGCGGAGAGGGTGGGGCAGAGGAAAAAATGAGGCGAATGGAAGCGGAAGGGATTGAGGTAGAAGCGGGAAGGGTCAAGGACTTTGACCGGGTCAGGTTTCGTGACTTCTCCCTGGACCCTCCCCTGCCCCGGCTGCGAAAGGTCCAGGATAAGCTGGATGACTTAGTTGAGCTCGACTCCATCCCTTCGCCGAAAACAGCGGCCGGCCTGGACATATCCTACGGTTCCGCCGGAGTTGTAGCCGCTTACGTGGAAATGGAGCAAGCCGGAAAGCGAGTCGTGACGGAGGAAACTATTTGCCGGGCCAGCGTCGATTTCCCCTACATCCCCGGATATCTTGCCTTTCGCGAACTTCCCCCCTTGCTCGAATTGATCCGAAAAGTTGGGCGGTCCGGTTCTCTCGCGGATCTCATGTTCGTGGACGGGAATGGACTACTTCATCCCCGGAAGGCCGGACTGGCCAGTCACCTGGGCGTAGTTATAAACCACCCCACCGTGGGAGTGGCAAAGAAGTTACTCTGCGGAGAGGTAGACACGGAGGGGATGGAAGAAGGAGAGAAGCGAGACGTAACCCGAGAGGGGAACCGGATCGGATTGGCCGTCAGGACTTCCCGCAGGGCTAACCCGATCTACGTCTCCGTCGGTCACCGAACGGAGCTAAACCAGGCCGGCGATTTGACCGCCAAATTCTCGACCTACAAATTACCGGAGCCAATTCGTCGGGCTCACCGGCTGGCGAAAAGCCTGGCCACTGAAACGGGATCAACCACCGCCAAGCTGGGGAAGGATCAATAAACGATCTCCGTCCTCCAGTTCGGTCTGAAGGCCGACCAGGTTAAAGACCGAACTCGAAGTACCCCGCGGGGAGCGGGGTACTTCTAACTATGAGCGGAAGATAGCCCTGTAAGTTAGGAACCCTGTACCGGGATCCTGTCTTTGAACCAGGTTTCTTCCAGGAAGAATCGGGAAACGAAGAGAGCACAGAAAAGGCTGCCGATTATCCCAATGGTAAGTGTTATCGCGAATCCCCGCACCGGGCCGGTTCCGAAGTACATCAGGATGAGAGCCGTAGCTAAGGTGGTCATGTTGGCGTCGATTACCGTGGACAGCGACTTCTGGAAACCGTCCCTGACTGACGCTACCCCGGATTTTCCGCTGGCCACCGCTTCTTTTATCCTCTCGAATATGATGATGTTGGCATCGACCGATATACCGATAGTAAGTATTACACCCGCGATCCCGGGCAGGGTCAATGTGGCTTCAAACAGGGAGAGTGCTCCAAACATAATCAGCATGTTAAAAACCAGGACGATATCCGCGACAACTCCCAGCCAGCGGTAGCGCAGGGGCATGAATAAAAGTACCAGGATAAAGCCGATCAGGATAGTGGTCACTCCGGCTCTTATCGCGTCCTGACCCAGCGACGGCCCCACGGTCTTTTTCTGTATCTCGTTTACCTCCACGGGCAGGGCTCCGGCTCGCAGAACCACGGCCAGCCTCTTGGCCTCGTCCGCAGTGAAGTCCCCTTCGATGGTCGCTCTCTGAATCGAATTGCTGTTATTAGCATTATCCCAGATCCCCTGACTGATAACGGGGGCGGACTGGACGACGTTGTCGAGAAC
>CAYZUF010000168.1:0-3115 GCA_964481645.1 uncultured Thermotogae bacterium | reverse complement strand
GGGGTTCATCTTCGATGTATCTCGGATGAACCCCGGTTCGGTCAGACATATGCGCTCGCTCCCTAGGATTTTCCCCGGACTGGATCGGGGAAAGACCACAGAATAAATATACCCCCCGTCCGAAGACGGGGGGTATATACCGTTCTTCGACTGAAACGCTCCTTTTGGGCCGGACGCCGACCTACAGGGCTCCGCCCATGGTCAGGGCCATCAAGGCCTTCTGCAGGTGGAGACGATTCTCCGCCTGATCGTAGACGAACGACAGTTCCGGGTCGTCCATTATCTCGTCTTGGACCTCGTTACCCCGGTCGACCGGCATACAGTGCAACAGATATCCGGGATCGGCCAGTTCCTGTTTTTCCTTGGTGTACTTCCAGTCCTTGTGCTCGCCGGCCATCTCGATCTCCTTTTCCTTCCCTATTTCGTACCTGTCCGGACTCATCCAGTTTCGGGGGTAGACGATATCCGCGTCCTCGACCGCTTCCTCCATATCGTTGGTGGCGGTGAACGAACCGCCCGACTTTTCCGCGTTCTCCTCGGTTAGATCCAGGACGTCGGAGTCAAGCTCGTAGCCCTCCGGATTGGCCAGGTGGACGTCCATTCCGAAGAGGGATGAAGTCAGGATGTTTGACTGAATCGAGCCCCAGGAGCGGACCCACGGGGAGTATGCCCAGGTGACGGCGATCTTCTTTTCTTTCAGGTCTCCGACCTTTTCCTGCATGGTCATGACGTCAGTCATCGACTGACAGGGATGGTATATATCGGAAGCCATATTAATAATCGGTACCGAGGAATACTTCCCCATCTCATACATTATCTCGGTCCCCTGCCCGTAGTAGTCGACTTTGTCCTCAAGGATTCTAACTCCCACTCCTTCCGCGTATCGGCCCATTACTCTGGTAGTATCCTTTATGGATTCGCCCCCGCCCGGTTCACGGTTAATGGAGATACGCATGGTTTCCGGGGCCAGAAATTGAGAGTGACCGCCCAACTGGCTCATTCCGGCCTCGAAAGACTGCCTGGTCCTGGTAGAAGTATTGAAAAAGAGCATCATAAAAGTCTTGTTTTCGAGGATGTCCAGCGATTCTCCCGTGTAGTGACGGCTCTTTAGATCACCTGAAACTCTGAGTACTACATCTAACTCCTCTTTGGACCAGTCCTTGACGCTGATCGTGTTCTTTCCGGTTAGATCGTGCCAACTCATGGTTACCTCCTATGATAAGAGCAAGCTCAATAGGCCTTTCTGGGCGTGCAACCTATTTCCCGCTTCCTCGAAGACGATGGAACTGGGGCCGTCTATGACTTCGTCGGTGACCTCCATGCCTCTGTCCGCGGGAAGGCAGTGCATGTAATACGCATCGTCCGTCAGTTCCATTTTGTCCTTTGTGGTTATCCAGTCCCTATTGTCCTCGAAGACCTCCCTCGCTTTTTCCAGATCGGCAGTCGAGCCGTCCGTCGGCTGGAGGGTCCAGGATTTCGGATAGACTACGTTCGCCCCTTCGAACCCCGCCTCCATATCGTGGACTATCTCGAAGTCGCCGCCGTGTTTTTGGGCACGCTGTTTTGTTGCGTCTAATACGTCCGAATCCAGGTCGAGCCCTTCCGGGTGAGCCAGAGTTACGTCCATCCCCATGGTTGCGGCACTCAACACGGCGGACTGAGGTACTGACAGCGGCTTTTCCACCGAGCCGGAATAGGCCCAGCTCATGGTGAACTTCTTGCCGGTGAGGTCCTTACCCAGCTTCTCCTGCATGGTCATGACGTCGGCCAGAGCCTGACAGGGATGGTAACCGTCGTCCTCCATGTTGATGATAGGAACTGAACCCCATTCGGAGAACTCCTTTAAAACCCTGTAGCCTTTGCCGTATTTCCAATCAGTCTTGTCGCCGTAAATCCGAATTGAAATGGCGTCACCCATCTCCGAGAGCACCCGGGCCACGTCGCTAACCCGTTCCGTCGAGTAGGCCTCCTCCTCACCTTCCAGCGCGGGAGTGTATACGGCGCCGGGCTGGAGGAAGTGAGCGTGACCCCCGAGCTGAGTCATTCCTGCCTCGAAGGAATTTCTCGTTCTCAGCGAAGTATTGTAAAAAAGCATGAATAAGCTCTTGGCAGGCAGCACGTTGGTTTGCAGTTCTCCCCGGATTTGTCTCCTCTTTAGACCGTGAGCTGTTTCCAGTATCCCATCTATTTCGTCCCTTTCGAAATCCAGCCAGGTCAAAAAATCTCTTCCTTTCAGTTGCGTATTTGACATGTTATCCTCCTCTTATTGTGTTATTGTCGTTCCAGTCTCGCCCTCGAGGGCTTCAAGCACTTTGCTCAAGGATGTTATCACTGCTTTCTTTCCCCCTGATTCGACGAATTTGATTCCGGCCTCGACCTTGGGTTTCATGGCGCCCTTTGAGAAATGGCCCTCTTCCAGGTAACTAGAGGCTTTTTCCACGGTCACCCTATCCAGGGGTTTCTGGTCGGGCTCCTTGTAATTAAGGTATACGTTCTCGACGTCCGTCAGGATAAGCAGGACTTCCGCTCCCACGTCCTCGGCCAGCTGTTCGGAGGCGAGGTCCTTGTCGATGACCGCCTCGCGGCCGACCAGCCTATCTTCCTCCCGTACCACGGGTATTCCCCCGCCGCCGGCCGCAATCACCACGGTATGAGCGGCCAGTAGCTGTCTTATCGGCTCCTTTTCCACTATCGCTACCGGTTCCGGGGAGGGAACTACCCGCCGGTAACCCCTTCCTGCGTCCTCGATCATATCGAAATCTTTCTCTTCTGCAAGTCGTTCTGCAGCCTCTTCCGTGTAGAACGGTCCTACCGGCTTGGACGGGTCTTCGAACGCCGGATCGTCTTCGTCGATCAAGGTCTGTGTTAGGACCGTTGCAACCGGAATGTCGCCCCTGCCGTTCTGATTGAATACGTTATCCAGGCTCTGAGAGAGCATATATCCGATAAAGCCCTGACTCTCGGCTCCGCATACGTCCAGGGGGTGAGAGGGAACTTCCTCTTTTGCTATCTCGTTCTGAAGCATCAAGTTTCCCACCTGCGGTCCGTTACCGTGAGAGACGACTATTTTGTAGGTTTCGGAAAGTACCATCTTTGCCAGTTGCTTGGTCGTTTC
>CAYZUF010000167.1:0-3131 GCA_964481645.1 uncultured Thermotogae bacterium | reverse complement strand
TGAAGCATCAAGTTTCCCACCTGTGGTCCGTTCCCGTGAGAGACGACTATCTTATACTCTCCGGACAGAACCATTTTGGCAAGTTGTTCCGTCGTCTCGTTTACGTTCTCGATTTGCTGCTTGGCCGTCCCCTCCTGACCGGGCTTCAAAATCGCATTCCCCCCCAGTGCCACTACGGTTAGGGTCTTCTCGTCGCTTGGCATACTATTCCTCCTCGTTGGAGTATTTATTCTTCGGACTGCTCGAGTGCATCCTCCATCAGCTGCCAGTGTTTGGTCATTGATCTCTGGGCCCGTCGCAGGTTCTCCTCCTGCACCGCTCGATAAAGCTCTCGGTGGATGTCAAAACAGCGGTTGATCCGGGAATCGTCCACCAAATAGTATTTGTGGGTTAATTCCCGGTAAATCGAACCGTTGATGGTGGCCAACAGGGGTTGAGCTGCCTCCTCAACCAGGGGATTGCCGGTCAGCGCCACCAGGGCCTCGTGAAAATCGTGATCCGCGTCCATGTACTCCTGGTACTCCCCCTCTGTCGAGTGTTCCTCCATCTGGCTCAAAGCCTTCTCCACGGGAACGACGTTCCCTGTTTCAATATTCTCGATCGCAATAGCCAGCATGGCGTTCTCCAGGTTCTTCCGGGCCTCTATGATGTGAAGGTGGCTCATCTCCTTCTCTATCAGAGAAAGGTCGGTCGAGATTAAATTGTTCTCCCGCACCCCCTCGCTCAGGTAGGTCCCGGACCCTATTTGGGTCTCGACAAAGCCCAGAGCCTGGAGCCCGCTCAACGCCTCTCTCACCGAAGGACGGCTAACGTCCATCCTCTCCGCAAGCTCGTGCTCGGAGGGCAGTCTGTCTCCGGGTCTCAAATCCCCTTCATCGATAGCCGCGAGAATCTGCTCGGCGACTTTTACGCTTTTCTTCTTGGACGGTTCAATTTTTTTAAACATCTCGCCCCCGATTGGAGCTCGCTGAAAGACAACCGCTACTCCCCTCCCTCCTTCAGTTCCCGGAGCAGACCGGTGCGTTCGTTAAACCCCTCTATCCGGCGATCGATCTCGTCGACCTGGTCGTGAATATCCGCCCAGTAGTTGGGCCAGTCGTACCACTGGGCGTCCAGCTCTTCGAGGTTCTTCCCCTGTTGTTCGATCCAGGTATAGTATTTCAGGTTATGGATTCTTTTCTTCTCGTAGTAAGTTAACTCTTCCATGTTGTCGGTGGTAGCACCTTTGATAAATCGGTGATAGTCCCTTATCGCGTCTTCACGAGTGTAGTCCCCGTGTTGCTCCCGCATTTCCTCTAATCTCGTCCCGTAGAGTTCCATGGAATCCGTGAATACGGTCATTACCACGTCCTCTTCCCCGAGTTCGTAGTACCTGGCGTACTTGATCGCCGCCGTAAGGTTGGCTACCGAAGATATCCCCAGCAGCGGTAACTCCTCAATGGTCTCCACCGGGACGTTTTGTTCCTCCAGGTATTCCTGACCGGCCGGCTCGTTAAATAGCCTGATCAGGTTCATGGAGTTGGAATCGTCGATATCGATAACCATGTCGGTATTCCTCACGTTGTGGATCCAGGGGACGTGCTTGTCTCCTATCCCCTCGATCCTGTGCCCTCCATAGCCGTTGCGCAAAAGGGTCGGACATTGAAGTGCCTCCCCGACGGCCAGCCTGGAATTGGGAAATATTTCCTTGAGATAGTCCCCACAACCCATGGTGCCGGAAGAACCGGAGGTGAGCACCACTCCCGAATAATTTTCACCGGGTGTGAGTTCCTGCTCCAGTACCTCCTCCATCGCCGCCCCCGTCACCTCGTAGTGCCAGAGGTGATTGCCGAACTCGTCGAACTGGTTGAAGATGACTATGTCATCCCGCGTCTCCTTCAGTTCCCAGCACTTGTCGAAGATCTCCTTTACGTTACTTTCGCAACCCGGGGTGGCGATTACTTCTCCGGCGACCTTTGATAGCCAATCAAATCTTTCCTGGCTCATTTCCTCGGGAAGGATGGCCACCGAATCGCAGGCAAGCAGATCGGCGTCGTAGGCACCCCCCCGGCAGTAATTACCGGTGGACGGCCAGACCGCCTTCTGATAGGTTGGATCGAACTGCCCGGTCGTCAATCTTGGCACCAGACAGCCGAAGGTGGCCCCGACCTTGTGAGAGCCCGTGGGAAACCACTTGCCCACCAGGGCGATAATCCGGGCATCGACACCGGTAAGCTCCGAGGGTAGTTCCATGTAATTTACCCCGCCGTAAAGACCGCCCTGCTTGACGGGCTCGTTCTTCCAGGTGATTCTGAAAAGGTTGTAGGAATTGACCTCCCAGAGCCCAATATCCTTTAACTTCCCCTTGATTGCGTCGGGGACCAGTTCCGGATCCTTTTGTTGCTTCAAAGTAGGAATAATTATATTTCTTTTCCTGGCCCGCTCTACCGTGCTTTCGATTTGCTTTTCGTTCATCGATAGATCGATAATGGTTACCACCTCTCTCGTATCAGTTAAACGACCTGGCGGATCCACTCATTCAATGGATAGTGGGCCGACGAACTACCCGCCCAAACAACCTTCCCCCGAAAAGAGGGGGGCGACATGTCAAATTGTCTTACAGATTTCCCTTGATTATATCCTTACTGCAAAATTTATCAAGGAATTTACCGTGGAACCGAGGATAGAAAAGAGGCGGTTGCTATCGGAGATGGGCTTTGAGAATTCTCTCCGGAGTAGCCGGATACTCAAATACTCTCTTGCCAATCGCATCGCTCACCGCGTTGATTACCGCGGCGTGAGATGCCATCAACGGAACTTCCCCCAGTCCTTTGGCCCCATAGGGTCCTTCCGGGTAATCCGCCTCCACGAAATCTACTATCAAATCGTCGGGTACGTCCTGGGAGGTGGGCATCAGGTAGTTTGTGAAGTCCGGATCCAGAAAACGACCCTCTTCTTCGGCCAGGTCCTCGGTCAGCGCGAAGCCGATACCCTGTGCGACTCCCCCCTCCACCTGTCCGGCCGCGGTCGTGGGATTGATGATCCGCCCTGAATCGTGCACGGCGACGTGCCTGGTTACCCACGGTTGTCCGGTCAGGAGGTTGACCTGGACCTCGCTGACGTGGGCCGCGTAGGAATAGACGAAGTAGGCG
>CAYZUF010000166.1:0-3179 GCA_964481645.1 uncultured Thermotogae bacterium | reverse complement strand
TGCCACCCAACACGATCGAGAGGCAATCGTCCGGGGGCTCAGGGCGAACTTGGATTTCGAATACGAATTTCAGATGGCATTAACCAACAGGGATCTGGCTCCCGAAATAGAGTCCGTCTTTCTGATGACCTCGGGCGAGTACTCCTTCCTCAGTTCGAGTACCGTCAAGGAAGTCAAGGAGCTCGGCGGGGACGTAAGTACGTTCGTTCCCCGGGTCGTCGAGGAAAAGCTCGCACAGAAGTTCTCGGTCGGCGACTAAATACCGGGGAAAGAAGGGTTAAAGGTACCCGCTTCCCCTCTAACTATCCAGAGCCCAGTAGTCAACAAACGACCTATTTCAGCAAGACCGGCAACTCTTCCTCCAGCTCGGGCCAACTTGCCACCACTTTGGCCCGGGAGGCCGAATTTCGCAGCTCCTCCGGCGAAAACAGCCCCAGCCAATTCAGCAAAACCGGCCTAATACCGACTCGATTATATACGAAAGCATCGTCCGGGTGATCGCCAATACCGATAGCTCCTACCGAAGGGGATTTGGTCGAGAGTTTCTCCTCCAGCAGTTCCAGCTTGAACTCCCTGTCGTTTTTCTTCCGCGTCGGTTTCATAAATAGGCTAATTCCTGCTTCGGCAGGGTCGGGGAAGTCGTTTTCCCTGAGCCATGCTTCGGTTCCCGCCCGCATGGAATCACCCGCTTGGTCGTGCCTGCCCGTCAGATAGAAGATCTCGACCCCTTCTTCCTTCAGCTCCCCCAGGAACTCCGCCGCTCCCGGTGCCGGCCGGTCGTGGTGGAGAAATTTCCCGGAGAGAAAGACCCGCCAAAATTCTTCTTCCTCCTCGGGAGCGAGATAATCGTCAAATCCTCCAAATTGGTCGGCAGTCTCGGCGAAAACTTCTTCCCGCCCCACGGCACGAAGAGAACGACGAAGCCTCCCCCTAGTATCCGCGATCGTATTGTCAATATCGGTCACCAGAAAATCCAAACCGGCCATCTCTAGAACCACTCCCCGGTGTTGGTTATCAGTCTATCGGAGCCTATAGCCACCTTCAAACTATCCGGCCACGGTGATTTCAGAAAAATCCCCCCGAACTCCGAAATCGCCCGGTAATGATTGCAAGTCCAAAGCAGAACTTATATCCTATCCAGAGAATAGGAACAAAGTTCAAAGTACATTCGCCATTCATTTAAGGAGGGGATAGCTTGAAAAAAGTGATAATCATGGGTGCCGCCGGTAGGGATTTCCATAATTTCAATACCTGCTATCGGGGGAAAGAAGACGTAAAAGTGGTGGCTTTTACCGCCGCACAAATACCGGAGATAGCCGGGAGGAAGTACCCGCCGGAGCTGGCCGGCGATCTTTACCCGGACGGGATTCCAATTGAAGCCGAAGCGGACCTACCCGAACTAATAGAGGACCGCGGGGTGGACGAAGTCGTATTTTCCTACAGCGACGTTCCCCACCAGCACGTGATGGAGAAGGCCTCCATTGTCAACGCCGCCGGGGCTGACTTCAAACTGCTCAGCCCGGAAACCACGACCCTGAAATCGTCAAAACCCCTAATCTCCATAACCGCCGTGAGGACCGGTTGCGGTAAGAGTCAGACCACCCGCCGGGTAACGGACCTCCTCCGGGACAGGGGGAAGAAAGTAGCGGTGATTCGCCACCCGATGCCCTACGGCGATCTGGTCGCGCAAAAATCCCAAAGGTTCGAAAACTACGAAGATCTGGAGGAGCAGGACTGCACCATAGAAGAAAGAGAGGAGTACGAGCCCCACATAGACCGGGGTAACATCGTCTTCGCCGGGGTAGACTACGAGGAAATCCTGCGCCGGGCAGAAAAGGAAGCCGACGTGATCGTCTGGGACGGCGGGAATAACGACTTTCCCTTCTACGAAACCGACTTCAGCATAGTATTGGCAGATCCCCTGAGGGCAGGCCACGAGAAGACTTACTATCCGGGAAACGTCAGCATCAGAACCGCCGACCTTGTGATCATCAACAAGGTGGAAACCGCCACCCCCGACCAGGTGAACGAGGTCCGAAAGAGCGTCCGGAATTTAAACCCCGGGGCGGAGGTAATAGAGGCCAGCTCACCGCTAACGGTCGAGGATCCCTCGGTGATATCGGACAACAGAGTACTGGTGATCGAAGACGGCCCCACCGTCACTCACGGGGGGATGGAGTTCGGGGCGGGGACGCTGGCGGCAAGGAAATACGGAGCAAAAGAGCTGATAGACCCCAAACCGAGCGCCGTAGGTTCCCTGAAGGAAACATTCGAATCCTATCCCCACGTTCCCCGGCTCCTGCCCGCGATGGGTTACGGGAAAGATCAGGTAGAGGATCTCCAGGCGACGGTTCGAAACTCTTCGCCGGAAGGAGTGGTCATCGGGACTCCGATCGACCTCCGACGGCTGATCGACTTCGACGTACCCACCACCAGAGTGACCTACGAACTTCAGGAACTGGGTAGCCCCACCCTGAAAGAGATCTTAAACAACTTGGAGGTTTTAGAATAAGGTATGGAAGGGCAAAACCTTAACGTAGTCAGACACCCGTTGATTCAAAACAAGTTGACCTATCTCAGGGACAAGAATACCGACAACCAGGATTTTCGCCTCATCCTGGAAGAGTTAACCACCTTGATGGTCTACGAAATCACCAGAAATTATCCCCTGGAGGAGACGGAAGTTGAGACACCTCTGGAAAGGACGACTTCGGAAATCCTATCCACGAAGGTAGCCCTGGTTCCGATTCTACGAGCTGGGGTGGGGATGCTGGAGGGCGTCCTGAACCTGTTACCAAAGGCTAGGGTGGGCCATATCGGTCTCTACCGGGACCACGAGACCCTGGAACCGGTGGAGTACTACAAGAAACTTCCCCAACCGTTGAACGAATTTCATATTATCGTGGTGGATCCCATGCTAGCCACCGGGGGGACGGCAAAAGCCGGGGTCGAACTGGTGAAAGAAGAAGGAGGACAAAACGTCCAGTTCCTCTGTCTGGTGGCCGCTCCGGAAGGGGTGGAAAACTTCTCCCAGACCCACCCCAACGTTCCTGTCTACACGGCAGCGGTAGACGAAAAACTGGACGAAAATGGATACATCCACCCGGGACTGGGAGACGCGGGTGACAGGCTCTTCGGGACTTAACGGGCTCGTGGCGACCGGTCCCGGCCGGAAAACC